>NZ_JAVHUX010000050.1:0-180525 GCF_030954545.1 Serratia sp. MF1(2023)
AAAGAAATAGAGAACTACATTGATTACTATAACCACAGCCGCCTCAGAGAGAAACTAAAAGGCCTGAGTCCGGTAGAGTATCGAACCCAGGCCATGAAGGCCGCCTGAATTTACATCGTCCAACTTCTGGGGGTCAGTTCAAAGGGCGCCCTGATTTTAGGCGATGTTCAGATACTTGTGGGTCTGCATCGACAGCCGCCAGTTGCGCGCGATACAGGTTTCGATGCACAGGCGGGTCGCCTCTTCTTTCTGGCTGATCGGCTGCAGCGCGATAATGCGCGCCTTGTCGTCCTGCAGCGTCGCCAGCAGCGCGTCCAGCGCCTCGATGTCGCGCTCGCGCGCCACCGGATGCTTCACCTCGTCGGCGCGCCGCAGCGCCTGATCCAGCACCTTCATGCCGCCGCGCATATTCACCTTCGGCGAAACCGTCACCCAGGTGTTGGCGGAACAGCGCACCTCGTGGGTGCCGCTGGTCTCAATCTGGCAGCCGTAGCCATGCTGTTCGAACAGCTCGGTCAGCGGTGTCAGATCGTAGATGCAGGGTTCGCCGCCGGTGATCACCACATGGCGCGCGGTGTAACCTTGTTGGCGCATCACCGCCAACAGCTGCTCGGCGCCGGCATTGCCCCAGGCGTCGCTTTCCTCTGTTTTGACCAGGATCCGTTGCAGGTCGACTTCCCGATTGGCTTCCTTTTCCCAGGTATGTTTGGTATCGCACCAACTGCACCCTACCGGGCAGCCCTGCAAGCGGATAAAAATGGCCGGCACGCCGGTGAAAAAGCCTTCGCCCTGCAAGGTTTGGAACATCTCATTGATCGGGTACTGCATCGGTTTCTCAATCTGGAAAAGTAAAAAGCGATTATCGCAGATTCCGGCCCGGCGACCAAACGGCCAACATTGTATTAAATTTTATTCTCCGCGCCGCCGCCAGCATATCTCACCACCCACGGCGTTCATTTAATTTGTGAGTCAGGCTTTGGCCTTTCATTCACGGTGTAACCTGCTTCGCAAAAACAACATTTATTTAACGCATAAGATAAATATATTTGACATAAAGCGCCGACGCGCAGATGTATATACAAGCAAATACAAGCCGAGCGTCAGTTTCGGCCACGTTCCATCCATCACGACTACATCTGCGTTTAGAGGGTGCCATGACTCATTCCACCAGCGAGTTGAACATTCAGCAGGCCATCGACGACAGCAAGTTTTCGCTGTTTCACTGGACCCTGATCATTCTCGGATTCCTGATCCTCGCCATCGACGGTTTCGATACCGCCGCCATGGGCTATATCGCCCCCTCGGTCGCCAAAGACTGGGGCATCGTCAAACAGGATCTGGGGCCGGTGCTGAGCGCCGCGCTGCTGGGGCTGTCGCTCGGCGCGCTGATCGCCGGGCCAATCTCCGACCGCATCGGCCGCAAACGCGTGCTGGTGTTTTCCTGCCTGTTCTTCGGCCTGTCGAGCCTGGCCACCGCCTACGCCGGCTCGCTCAACAGCCTGACGCTGTGGCGCTTTCTCACCGGCCTCGGGCTGGGAGCGGCGATGCCCAACGCCATCACGCTGATCTCCGAATACGCGCCGCAGCGCTGCCGTTCGCTGGCGATCAACACCATGTATTGCGGTTTTCCGCTGGGCGCGGCCGGCGGCGGCGCCATTTCATCGTGGCTGATCCCGAGCTACGGCTGGCACAGCGTGCTGCTGCTCGGCGCCATTGCGCCGCTGGCGTTGACGGTTTTGCTGATCCTACTGCTGCCGGAATCGGTCAAATACATGGTCAACCGCGGGCAGGATGCGGCGAAGATCAAGCGCATCGCACAGCGCTTCGTCAGCCAGAGCCTGGACGGCGTGACGCGTTTTTACCTGTACGAAGAGAAGCTGACGCACACCAAGACCAGTGTCGGCCTGCTGTTCAGCCGCCCTTACCTGCTCGGCACGCTGATGCTGTGGCTGACCTACTTTATGGGGCTGGTAATCTACTACGTGTTGCTGAGCTGGATGCCGATCCTGATGCAGGGGCTGGGTTACCAGCTGGAGCAATCGGCGATGCTCACCTCGCTGTTCACCTTCGGCGGCACGCTTGGCATCCTGGTGGCCGGCTGGCTGATGGATCGCTGGAACGCGCATAAGGTGGTCTCGAGCGGCTTTGTCGCCACTGCCCTGCTGATCGTGGCGATGGCGACCGAGGACAAACACATCGTGCTGCTGGGCGCCTTCATCTTCCTGATGGGCGTCACCATGAACGGCGCGCAGTCCGGGCTGCAAACGCTGGCGGCCACCTTCTACCCCACCCACAGCCGCGCCACCGGCATCGCCTGGATGCAGGGCATCGGCCGCTTCGGCGGCGTCGCCGGCACCATGATGGGCGCCCAACTGCTGGCGATGCAGTGGGAGGTGCAGAGCATCCTGATGTTCCTGTGCGTGCCGGCGCTGATCGCCGCCATCGCCACGGTATGCAAAATGAGCCGCAAACCGACGCTGCAACCGGCGGCCTGACCCTGACAAGCCCGCCACCGACGGCGGGCTTTTTCCCTGCGGCGATAGGGTTTGTTTATCCCCTGGCCGCAACTGTAATCAGTCTGTAAAAATATTGTGACTAGCCGCCCAAAAATGAGTCATTTTTAATTCATTTTTGCCGAACAGCTCACTTTTCTCCGGCTTTCCATACATGAAGCCGGCGATAAAAAATCGCATATCAAACTGATATTAAAAGAAAATAACTTTTTCTTATGCCACTTTTAAGCGGCAACTGGTCAGTGTTGCATATGCTTGTACATACAAGTATATGTTAATAAACCCTACGCATTGTTATGCCGTGGTACTCATCCCCCACCGCGGCATGGAATCTGCACCGATACTGTTTGAGGAAACTGCTGTGACTACAAATAACAAAGTTCGCAATGTCGATGTACGCGCGCCACGCGGCACACAATTAAACGCAAAAAGCTGGCTGACCGAAGCGCCGTTACGCATGCTGATGAACAACCTCGATCCTGAAGTTGCGGAGAACCCACACGAGCTGGTGGTGTACGGCGGCATCGGCCGCGCCGCGCGCGACTGGGATTGCTACGACAAGATCGTCGAAACGCTGAAAACGCTGGAGGAAGACGAAACCCTGCTGGTGCAGTCCGGCAAGCCGGTCGGCGTCTTCAAAACCCACAGCAACGCGCCGCGCGTGCTGATCGCCAACTCCAACCTGGTGCCCCACTGGGCAACCTGGGAACACTTCAACGAACTGGACGCCAAAGGCCTGGCCATGTACGGCCAGATGACCGCCGGCAGCTGGATCTACATCGGCAGCCAGGGCATCGTTCAGGGCACCTATGAGACCTTCGTCGAAGCGGGCCGCCAGCATTACGACGGCAGCCTGCAGGGCCGCTGGGTGCTGACCGCCGGCCTGGGCGGCATGGGTGGCGCGCAGCCGCTGGCCGCGACGCTGGCGGGCGCCTGCTCGCTGAACATCGAATGTCAGCAGAGCCGCATCGATTTCCGCCTGAAAACCCGCTACGTCGATGAGCAGGCTAAAGATTTGGACGACGCGCTGGCACGCATCAAAAAATACACCTCGGAAGGCAAAGCCATCTCCATCGCCCTGTGCGGCAACGCGGCGGAAATCCTGCCTGAGCTGGTTCGCCGCGGTGTGCGCCCGGACATGGTCACCGATCAGACCAGCGCCCACGATCCGCTGAACGGCTACCTGCCGAAAGGCTGGAGCTGGGAAGAATATCGCCAGCGCGCCCAGACCGAGCCGGCCAAAGTGGTCGCCGCCGCCAAGCAGTCGATGGCCGATCACGTCAAAGCCATGCTGGCCTTCCAGCAGATGGGCGTGCCGACCTTCGACTACGGCAACAACATTCGCCAGATGGCGAAAGAAACCGGCGTCGACAACGCCTTCGACTTCCCGGGCTTCGTGCCGGCCTACATCCGTCCGCTGTTCTGCCGCGGCATCGGGCCATTCCGCTGGGCGGCGCTGTCCGGCGATCCGCAGGACATCTACAAAACCGACGCCATGGTGAAAGAGCTGATCCCGGATGACGAACACCTGCACCGCTGGCTGGACATGGCGCGCGAGCGCATCAGCTTCCAGGGCCTGCCGGCGCGCATCTGCTGGGTTGGCCTCGGCCAGCGCGCCAAGCTGGGCCTGGCGTTCAACGAAATGGTGCGCCGCGGCGAACTGTCCGCCCCGATCGTCATCGGCCGCGATCACCTGGATTCCGGCTCCGTTTCCAGCCCGAACCGTGAAACCGAAGCGATGAAAGACGGCTCCGATGCGGTTTCCGACTGGCCGTTGCTCAACGCCCTGCTGAACACCGCCAGCGGCGCCACCTGGGTTTCCCTGCACCACGGCGGCGGCGTCGGCATGGGCTTCTCCCAACACTCCGGCATGGTGATCGTCTGCGACGGCACCGACGAAGCCGCCGAGCGCATCGCCCGCGTTCTGCACAATGACCCGGCTACCGGGGTCATGCGTCACGCCGACGCCGGTTACGATATCGCTATCGACTGCGCCCGTGAGCAAGGCCTGAACCTGCCGATGGTTGCCGCGACCCAAGGAGAAAAAGCATGAAAGCGCTGACTATTCGCCCAGGCAAACTGACGCTGGCCCAGCTACGCGACGTCTATCAACACCCGGTGACGCTGACGCTGGACGACAACGCCTACGCGCCAATCCAGCAGAGCGTGGCCTGCGTGGAACGCATCGTTGAGGAAAACCGCACCACTTACGGCATCAACACCGGGTTTGGCCTGCTGGCTTCGACACGCATCGCCCGCGACGATCTGGAAAACCTGCAGCGTTCGATCGTGCTGTCGCACGCCGCCGGCGTGGGCGAGCCGACCGACGACAACCTGGTGCGCCTGATCATGGTGCTGAAGATCAACAGCCTGTCGCGCGGCTTCTCCGGCATTCGTCTGGAAGTCATCCAGGCGCTGATCGCGCTGGTCAACGCCGAAGTTTATCCGCATATTCCGCTGAAGGGCTCCGTCGGCGCCTCCGGCGACCTGGCGCCGCTGGCGCACATGAGCCTGGTGCTGCTGGGCGAAGGCCAGGCGCGCCATCAGGGCCAATGGCTGCCGGCGACTGAAGCGCTGGCCAAGGCCGGCCTGAAACCGCTGACGCTGGCGGCGAAAGAGGGCCTGGCGCTGCTGAACGGCACCCAGGTCTCCGCCGCCTTCGCGCTGCGCGGCCTGTTCGATGCCGAAGACCTGTTCGCCGCCGCGACCGTGGCGGGCAGCCTGACGGTGGAAGCGGCGCTGGGCTCTCGCAGCCCGTTCGATGCGCGCATCCACGAGGTGCGCGGCCAGCGCGGCCAGATCGACGCCGCCCTCGCCTACCGCCACCTGCTCGGCGCGCGCAGCGAAGTCTCCGACTCGCATCGCAACTGCGAAAAAGTGCAGGATCCTTACTCCCTGCGCTGCCAGCCGCAGGTGATGGGCGCCTGCCTAACGCAGATCCGCCAGGCCGCCGAGGTGCTGGAAATTGAAGCCAACGCCGTCTCCGATAACCCGCTGGTGTTCGCCGAACAGGGCGACGTGCTGTCCGGCGGCAACTTCCACGCCGAGCCGGTGGCGATGGCCGCCGATAACCTGGCGCTGGCGTTCGCCGAAATCGGTTCGCTGTCCGAGCGCCGCATCTCGCTGATGATGGACAAGCACATGTCGCAACTGCCACCGTTCCTGGTGGAAAACGGCGGCGTGAACTCCGGCTTCATGATCGCCCAGGTGACCGCCGCGGCGCTGGCCAGCGAAAACAAAGCGCTGGCGCACCCGTCGAGCGTCGACAGCATTCCGACCTCCGCCAACCAGGAAGACCACGTTTCCATGGCGCCGGCCGCCGGTCGCCGCCTGTGGATCATGGCGGACAACGTGCGCGGCATTCTGGCGGTCGAATGGCTGGCCGCCTGCCAGGGCCTGGATTTCCGCAACGGCCTGAAGACCTCGGAAGGTCTGGAGCAGGCGCGCCGTCTGCTGCGCGAGCATGTCAGTTTCTACGACAAGGATCGTTTCTTCGCCCCCGACATTGAAGCCGCCAGCCAACTCTTGGCGGCCGGTCACCTGACATCGCTGCTGCCTGCGGCGCTGCTGCCTAGCCAGGCATAATCATCACACACTGAATCACGCAGTTTGTTCTGCCCCGCCGGGTGCGTTCCACCCGGCGCGGGCAGCGCGTGCCTGTTCGGCAAACACTTAACGGGAAGCAACATGCGTAACGAAACAACACAACTCAGACGCGGACTAAACGCGCGGCACATCCGTTTCATGGCTCTCGGCTCGGCGATCGGCACCGGCCTGTTCTACGGCTCCGCCGGCGCCATCCAGCTGGCCGGCCCGGCCGTGCTGCTGGCCTACCTGGTGGGGGGCGCAGCGGTGTTCATGGTGATGCGCGCGCTGGGTGAAATGGCGGTGCACCAGCCGGTTTCCGGCTCGTTCGGCCACTACGCCAGCCACTATCTCGGCCCGCTGGCCGGGTTCCTCACCGGTTGGACCTACACCTTCGAAATGGTGATCGTCGCCCTGGCGGACGTCACCGCCTTCGGCATTTATATGGGGCTGTGGTTCCCGGACGTCGCCCAGTGGGTCTGGGTGCTCAGCATCATTCTGTTTATCGGCGCGCTCAATTTGTGCAGCGTCAAGGTGTTCGGCGAGCTGGAATTCTGGCTGTCGCTGGTCAAGGTCGCCGCCATCGTGGCGATGATCGTCGGCGGCGCGGCGGTGATGCTGTTCGGCTTCGGCCAAGCCCAGCACGCTACCGGTATCAGTAACCTGTGGCAGCACGGCGGCTTTATGCCCAACGGCATCGGCGGCGTGGTCGCGTCATTGGCGGTGGTGATGTTCGCCTTCGGCGGCATCGAGATCATCGGCATTACCGCCAGCGAGGCGAAAGACCCCGCCAAAGTGCTGCCGAAAGCGATCAACGCCGTGCCGGTGCGCATCCTGCTGTTTTACGTGCTGACGCTGACGGTGCTGATGGCGATCTACCCGTGGAACAGCATCGGCCAGAACGGCAGCCCGTTCGTTGAGATCTTCAGCAACCTCGGCATCAGCTCCGCCGCCAACGTGCTGAACGTGGTGGTGATCACCGCCGCCATCTCGGCCATCAACAGCGACATCTTCGGCGCCGGCCGCATGATGTACGGCATGGCGCAGGACGGCCAGGCGCCGCGCAGCTTCACCAAACTGACCGCCAGCGGCGTGCCGTGGATGACGGTGCTGGTGATGTCGGTCGCCCTGCTGCTGGCGGTGGTGCTCAACTACCTGATCCCGGAGAAGGTCTTCATGATCATCGCCTCGATCGCCACCTTCGCCACCGTCTGGGTGTGGCTGATGATCCTGCTGTCGCAGATCGTCATGCGCCGCACGCTGTCGCCGGAAGAAACTCGTCAGTTGAGCTTCCCGGTGCCGTGGTGGCCGGTGGCGCCGGCATTGGCGACCGCCTTTATGGCATTCGTCATCGGCCTGCTCGGCTACTTCGAAGAGAGCCGCATCGCGCTGTACGTCGGGCTGGTGTGGATCGCTTTACTCACCGTGGCTTACTGGCTGTGGGTGCGCAAGAAAGGCGGGGGTTCGCCGGTGACCGCGGCAACGCAGCAGATGTAACGCTCGCTTCTGATAAAACCCGCTGCGGCGGGTTTTTTAATGCGCCTGCGCCAATGCTTGCAGGACATCCGCCTGCAAGTCGTCAAACGCCTCCAGCCCGGCGGACAACCGCACCAATCCCTCGCTGATATGATGGCGCCGCCGCTCTTCGGGGCTGTAGGCCGAGTGCGTCATGCTGGCCGGGTGTTGCGCCAGGCTTTCGCAATCGCCCAGGCTGACCGCGCGCAAGATGAGCTGCAGCGCATTGAGGAAGCGAATGCCTGCACTCATGCCGCCCCGCAGTTCAAACGCCAGCATGCCGCCGGGGCGCGCCATTTGCCGCTGCGCCAACGCATGCTGCGGGAAGTTCGCCAGGCCGGGATAATACACCCGCTCGACCGCAGGATGCTCCGCCAACATCTCCGCCAGACGCTGCGCGTTATCGCAATGACGATCCATGCGCAGCGGCAAGGTTTTCAAACCGCGCAGTACCAGCGCAGCATCCTGCGCCGACAGCACTGCCCCGTTCATGTCCTTCAGCCCCTCAAGCCGGATCGTCTGCGCCAGCGCCTCGCTCGTCACCGCCAGCCCGGCCAGCAGATCGCCGTGGCCGCCGAGGTACTTGGTGGCCGAGTGCACCACGATGTCGGCGCCCAGCGTCAGCGGCCGCTGCAGGTACGGCGTACAGTAGGTGTTGTCCACCAGCAGCAACGCCTGATGCCGGTGTGCAATCTCCGCCACTGCGGCGATATCGATCAGTCGCATGTTGGGGTTGGCCGGGGTTTCGCAATACACCAGCCGGGTGCGCCTACCGATCGCGGCGGCCAGCCGCTCCGGCCGGGTCAGATCAACATGGGTTATCTTGACGCCAAAGCGCGCCAGACCGTGATGAAAATAGCTGAAGGTGCACCCATACACCGTTTCATCGACGATCAGCTCATCGCCCGGGCTGAGCAACGTCCAGCAACAGGCGGTGATCGCCCCCATGCCGGAAGAGAACGCCACCGCCGCTTCCCCCTCTTCGAGGTTGGCGATGCGCTGCTCCAGCAGATTCAGCGTCGGGTTGGCGATACGTGAATAGAAATACCCCGGTTCGGTGCCGGCAAAGCAAGCGCCGCCATATTCCGCCGTGGGAAAGGTAAAAGTGGAGCTCATAAACACCGGCGGGCACAGCGCCCCCTGATGCTGCTGAGGATCGTAGCCATAATGAATAGCGCGGGTAGCGAAGGCATGGTCAAGTTTGCCGGACATAACGACTCCTTATCTGAGTGAACGAAGCCGATTCAATTATTCATCGGAAGCATCCGGCGGCAACGCGCCATCCCGTGTACGCCGCCCGATAATTTGCAGAGTGCGCAGCAGCAGCATGACGCCCAGCAGGGTGTCCGGCTGCTTCAGCAAGGCGTAAGCCGCACGAAAATTGGCGGGCGGCGGGTTCAATTGCAGCTCGCTGTGCGCCATCTTCAACGCAGTCCCTCCCTCCCAACCGACCGTAACCAGCCCTTCGAATACGCCGGCCAGTTTTTCCACCAGCGCGTTGTCGGCGATATCCACTACGTCCGACAGCAACGATAGCAGATCGACCACGTTGTCCAGCCGCCCGCCGGCCAGCAGCGGCCGCAGTTTTTCCAGCAAGCCCGCCAGCGATTGGAGTTCATCACCATGCACCGTGCTTTCCGTCATATCAGCCCCCTTACCGTGGCCCAATACAGACCGCGGTTAAAACCGTTGCGCAGCATGCCGCCCACCTTGGTGGCCGGGGTCGGCAGCACGTCGTGACGGTAGTCGTACACCAGCGGCATGCCGGCATTCAGCCCCATTTGCGCGACCGCCTGCACCTTGCCGTCGTAATGGCTGACCGTTTGCCCCAGCCGTATTTCCGCCACGATGTTGTCGGCGATCACCGGCGCCTGATTGTGGCAAGAACCGCCCGCCTTGCTGACCGGCAGATCCACGGTGTCGCCTATCACATATACGCCCTGCTGGCCGTACACCTGTAGCGTTTGGTGATCGGTCGGCAACCACCCCTCGCCGTTTTGAATATCGCTCAGGCCGGTGTTGCGCACCGCTTCCACCGCCCGGATCGGCGGCGTGGCCATCAGGATGTCAAACGGCTGTTCCTCCCCCTCGGCGGAATAGGCGATATTGCGCTGTGCGTCCACCTGGCTGAGGGTAAAACCGCGCTGGTGACGGATATCGCGCGCGGCAAAAATGGCGGGCAGCGCTTCGCCGGTCGGGCGCTGCAAAAACAGGCAGTTGCGCAGCAATTGGGAAATGGTCGGATAGGTATAAACGATCTCAACCGCCTTACGCACGCCGCGCCGCCGCAGGTAGTCATCCAGCATCAAGGTGGTTTCGATCGGCGCGATGCCGCACTGGTGGGGCACGTTGGGGGTTTCAGGGAAGGAAACGGTGATGAAGATACGCCCTTTCTCGATAGTCGCCAGTTTTTGCGCCAACCGCCTGGCGGCCTGATACTGGTAAAAATGATCGCCCGCCTGCGCCAGCCCTTCGATACGCTCCGGCCAGGGGACGCAGCCGGTAGCAAAGACCAGAAAGTCATAGGAATAAATTTTACCACTTTGCGTGGCTATATTTCGCTGTGTTAAATCGAAAGATTCCGCTTTATCAACAATGAATTGTATTTCAGGGCGCAATAAACTCCGCTGTGAGCGCGTGAGTTCCTGCTTGAAAAAAGTATTGAACGCCACATACATAAACGCCGGTTTGTAATAATGCAGCGGTGAATCCGATATCATTAATAACTCGACTTTATTATTAATAATTTCTCGGTGCAATTTTTCGGCCAATACATTGGCCAGGATGGTGCCGCCGGTTCCGCCGCCGACAATGACGATTCGCTGTCGCATCAAGCCCTCGCTCAACCGGCCAGCAAGCCGGCAGTATTAAGGCATAGTGAGGATGAAGATCTACGGCAGAACGGCGAGAAATAAACTGCCTCATTGGCAGTCTAGTAACGAATAATTATAAAGCAAATAAAAATGGAATATAAAATAAACACAGTTACTATCTTTAATAAAATTATCGGGTTAAATAGGACCACGTTCTCAATAAAAAACTTATTATTAGACTGACATTCATCACGAATTTAAAACATAAAAAAACCCGCCGCGGCGGGTTTTTATTTAGCAACCGAATCGGTCGAACTTACTGGCCTTTAACTTCTTTCAGGCCGTTGAACGGCGCACGGTCACCCAGCGCTTCTTCGATACGGATCAGTTGGTTGTACTTGGCAACGCGGTCAGAACGGCTCATGGAACCGGTTTTGATCTGGCCAGCCGCAGTCCCTACCGCCAGGTCGGCGATGGTCGCGTCTTCGGTTTCACCGGAACGGTGAGAGATCACCGCGGTGTAGCCGGCGTCTTTCGCCATCTTGATAGCCGCCAGAGTTTCGGTCAGAGAACCGATCTGGTTGAATTTGATCAGGATGGAGTTAGCGATGCCTTTCTCGATGCCTTCTTTCAGGATCTTGGTGTTGGTAACGAACAGATCGTCGCCCACCAGCTGGATTTTGTCGCCCAGAACTTTGGTCTGGTAAGCGAAGCCCGCCCAGTCGGATTCATCCAGGCCGTCTTCGATAGACACGATTGGGTACTGTTTGGTCAGATCTTCCAGGAAGTGAGTGAACTCTTCGGAAGTGAAGGCTTTGTTGCCTTCGCCGGCCAGCACGTATTTACCGTCTTTGTAGAATTCGGAAGCCGCGCAGTCCATCGCCAGAGTGACGTCTTTGCCCAGCTCGTAGCCCGCCGCTTTTACCGCTTCAGCGATAACCGCCAGCGCTTCGGCGTTGGAACCCAGGTTTGGCGCGTAGCCGCCTTCGTCGCCCACGGCGGTGTTCATGCCTTTGGCTTTCAGAACTTTCGCCAGGTGGTGGAACACTTCAGAACCGATGCGCACCGCTTCTTTCAGGGTTTTCGCGCCAACCGGCTGAATCATGAATTCCTGAATGTCGACGTTGTTGTCAGCGTGCTCGCCGCCGTTGATGATGTTCATCATCGGCAGTGGCATGGAGAATTTGCCTGGGGTGCCGTTCAGTTCAGCGATGTGCTCGTACAGCGGCATACCTTTAGAGGCTGCAGCCGCTTTCGCTGCTGCCAGGGAAACCGCCAGAATGGCGTTGGCGCCGAAGTTGGATTTGTTTTCGGTGCCGTCCAGCTCGATCATGATCTTGTCGATGTTCGCCTGGTCTTTGGCATCTTTACCCAGTACTGCCTGAGCAATCGGACCGTTTACTGCAGCAACGGCTTTCAGTACGCCTTTACCCAGGAAACGAGACTTGTCACCGTCACGCAGTTCCAGCGCTTCGCGGGAACCGGTAGAAGCACCTGACGGCGCAGCAGCCAGGCCGACGAAACCGCCTTCCAGATGAACTTCGGCTTCAACAGTCGGGTTACCGCGGGAGTCGATGATTTCACGACCGATGACTTTAACGATTTTGGACATTAGGTTTTCCTCAGTACAAGTTAAACTAAAACTCCAGACAAACAGCGCGCGGTTCTCACCGCGCGCCGCCTACCAAATATTTTATTTCACCTGGCGCTTCTGATGCTCGCCTGCGGCTTTCACGAAGCCGGCGAACAGCGGATGCCCATCACGCGGCGTAGACGTAAATTCCGGGTGGAACTGACAGGCTACAAACCACGGGTGATTCGGCAGTTCAATGATCTCGACCAGCTTGTTGTCGGCGGAACGACCGGCGACACGCAGCCCTGCGGCTTCGATCTGCTTCAACAGCATGTTGTTAACTTCGTAACGGTGACGGTGACGCTCGACAATGGTCGGTTCGCCATACAGCTGACGCACCAGGCTGTTGTCGATCAGGTTGCACTGTTGGCCACCTACGCGCATCGTGCCGCCCAAATCGCTTTCTTCGCTGCGCACTTCGACGTTGCCGTCTTCGTCGCGCCATTCGGTGATCAACGCCACCACCGGGTACTTACAGTCTGGCATAAACTCGGTGGAGTTGGCGTTTTCCATGCCCGCCACGTTGCGAGCGAACTCCATCAACGCCACCTGCATGCCCAGGCAAATGCCCAGGTAAGGAATGTTGTTCTCGCGCGCATAGCGTGCGGTCATCACTTTGCCTTCCACGCCGCGGTAACCGAAGCCGCCCGGGATCAGGATCGCGTCCAGCCCTTTCAGCACTTCCACGCCGCGGGTTTCCACGTCCTGCGAGTCGATCAGCTTGATGTTCACGGTCAGACGGTTTTTCAGCCCGCCGTGCTTCAGCGCTTCGATCACCGACTTGTAGGCGTCCGGCAGCTCAACGTATTTGCCGACCATGCCGATGGTCACTTCGCCGCCCGGATTGGCTTCTTCGTAGATCACCTGTTCCCATTCGGCCAGGTTGGCTTCCGGTGCGTTCAAGCTGAATCGTTTACAAATATAATCGTCCAGCCCCTGAGATTTCAATAGGCCTGGGATTTTATAAATAGAATCAACGTCTTTCAGAGAGATAACCGCTTTTTCCGGCACGTTGCAGAAAAGCGCGATTTTAGCGCGTTCGTTAGCAGGAACTGCGCGATCGGAACGGCAAATCAGCACATCAGGCTGAATACCGATGGAAAGCAGTTCTTTTACGGAATGCTGGGTCGGCTTGGTTTTCACTTCGCCGGCCGCCGCCATGTACGGCACCAGCGTCAGGTGCATATACAGAGTGTGCTCGCGGCCCACTTCTACCGCCATCTGACGGATAGCTTCGAGGAACGGCAGCGATTCGATATCGCCGACGGTGCCGCCGATTTCCACCAGCACCACATCGTGGCCTTCGCCACCTTCGATGATGCGCTCTTTGATCGCGTTGGTGATGTGCGGAATGACCTGCACGGTCGCACCCAGATAGTCGCCGCGGCGTTCTTTACGCAGCACGTCGGAGTAGATGCGGCCGGTGGTGAAGTTGTTGCGACGCGACATTTTGGTGCGGATGAAGCGCTCGTAGTGACCCAAATCCAGATCGGTTTCTGCGCCGTCTTCGGTGACGAAAACTTCCCCATGCTGAATCGGGCTCATGGTGCCCGGATCCACGTTGATGTACGGGTCCAGTTTCATGATGGTAACGTTGAGGCCACGGGCTTCAAGAATAGCCGCCAGAGAGGCTGCGGCAATGCCTTTACCCAGAGAGGATACGACCCCGCCGGTCACAAAAATATAATTAGTTGTCATGCTGAACCTGAGAGTTTAGGTTTAAAGACGATGGAAGAACCAGGACGGGAAAGTAGTATACCCGAACCTCTCCTGACCTACAAACGATCGTTTTGCTGTCCATCATCTCGGCCGCCCTCCCGTGTTCATCAGGGTTTACTCCGCCGGCGCCGCATAAACCCTCCAGGTAAAACAAAGAGTTAGCAGAGAAAATTTCTTTTTACCGCCCCTCGAGAGCGATAAAACGCCTTAGATTTCAGTTTGTTGCCCTTTTGCTGCCGCCGGCAACCATGCGCCTCTAACCTGACCGCAAGCTTAACCGTTTCAGCTTGAGCGAACCTTGTCGGCGATCAACATTGTCGCGGCGATTCAGCTTTCCTGACGTTTCACCTGTTGCCAGGCGTCTTCCATCTGCTCCAGCGTGGCGTCTTCAAGCCGCAGCCCGCTTTGCTGGACAATCTCTTCCACCTGGCGGAAGCGGCGCTCGAACTTGCGGTTCGCCGCCTGCAGCGCGTTCTCGGCCTTGTGGCCCAAATGGCGCGACAGGTTCACCGTGGCGAACAGCAGATCGCCGATCTCCTCTTCCAGCTTGCTCTCGTCGACCACCGCCTGGCGGGCTTCGTGCATCACTTCGTCGATCTCTTCGTACACTTTGTCCAGCACCGGGCCCAGGGTATTCCAGTCGAAGCCGACCGAGGCGCAGCGTTTTTGGATCTTGTGCGCTTTCATCAACGCCGGCAGCGCCTGCGGAATATCGTCCAGCACCGAGTGCAGCGCTTTCTCGGCGCGCTCGCCGGCTTTCAGCTGCTCCCAGCGCGCCGCCACGGCTTCGCTGTCTCCGCCCTCGGCGTCGCCGAAGATGTGCGGGTGACGGCGCTCCAGCTTGTCGCTGATGGCGGTGCACACCTCATCGAAATCGAACAGCCCCTGCTCCTGCCCCATTTGCGCGTAGAACACCACCTGAAACAGCAAGTCGCCCAGTTCGTCGCGCAGATCGGCGTAGTCCTGCCGTTCGATGGCGTCCAGCACTTCGTAAGTCTCTTCCAACGTATAAGGCGCAATGGTGGCGAAGGTTTGCTTGCGATCCCACGAGCAGCCGATTTGCGGGTCGCGCAGCGTTTTCATGATGTTCAGCAGACGCTGCAGCGGAGTGGATTGGGTCATAAAAAATCTCTGAGAAAGCATGGGGGCGCAGGGGAGCGCCCGCCGAATTCATGGATTTCGGGCCGCATCCGCTATCGATACGGCCCGAAAGGCGATGTGGGCTTAGTTGCCGTGCAGACGCTTGGCGTCTATCACGTCCGGCAGCTGGTTCAGCTTCGCCAGCACCCGGCTCAGCACCTGCTGGTTGTAGATTTCGATATCCATGTCGATGGTGGCCAACTGCTTCTTGGTGTCGCTGCGGCTGGCGACGCCCAGTACGTTGACCTTTTCGTTGGCCAGAATGGTGGTAATGTCGCGCAGCAGCCCGCTGCGATCGTTGGCCATTACGCGCACCACCAGCGAATAACCGCTGGAGTAGCTTTCGCCCCATACCGCGTCGACGATGCGCTCCGGCGCGTGCGATTGCAGATCGACAAGCTGATCGCAGTCCGCCCGGTGGATCGAAATACCGCGCCCCTGGGTGATAAAGCCGACGATGTCGTCGCCCGGGATCGGCTGGCAGCAGCGGGCGATGTGGTGCATCAGGTTGCCCACGCCCTCCACCACCACTCGGCCGTTGTCCTTGTTGCGGGCCGGCGGCGGCGCTTTCTGCTGCACCAGCTGGCGCAGCGCCTCGCGATCCTGCTCTTCGGCGCTCGGCTTGTTGAACTTGCCCTGCAGGTAATTCACCATCTGGTTCAGGCGAATGTCCCCGCCGCCGATCGCCGCCAACACCTCGTCCAGCGAGTTCATGTTGTAGCGCGGGATCAGCAGCTTCTCGGCCTCTTTCAGGCTGATGCCGAGGTGTTCCAATTCGTTGTCCAGCATCTGACGGCCGGCGAGAATGTTCTTGTCGCGATCCTGCTTGCGGAACCAGTTGTGGATCTTCGAGCGCCCGCGGCTGGTGGTGACATACCCCAGGTTCGGGTTCAGCCAGTCGCGGCTCGGGTTCGGCTGTTTCTGGGTGATGATCTCAATCTGATCGCCCATCTTCAGCTGATAGGTAAACGGCACAATGCGGCCGCCGATCTTGGCGCCGATGCAGCGGTGGCCGACGTCGCTGTGAATGTGGTAGGCGAAATCGAGCGGCGTGGAGCCGGCCGGCAGATCCACCACGTCGCCTTTCGGCGTAAACACATACACCCGATCGTCGAACACCTGGCTGCGCACTTCGTCGAGCATCTCGCCGGAGTCCGCCATCTCTTCCTGCCAGGCGATGAGCTTGCGCAGCCAGGCGATGCGTTCTTCGTAGCCGGAGCGCACGGTCACGCCCGCGCCCTCTTTGTACTTCCAGTGCGCGGCCACGCCCAGCTCGGCGTCTTCATGCATTTGCCGGGTGCGGATCTGAATCTCGACGGTTTTGCCGCGCGGCCCCAGCACCACGGTGTGGATAGACTGGTAGCCGTTGGGTTTCGGGTTGGCGACGTAGTCGTCGAACTCGTCCGGCAGATGGCGGAAGTGGGTATGCACGATGCCCAACGCCGCATAGCAATCCTGCAGACGCTCCGCCACGATGCGCACCGCGCGCACGTCGAACAGTTCGTCGAACGCCAGGTGCTTTTTCTGCATCTTGCGCCAGATGCTGTAGATGTGTTTCGGCCGGCCGTAGATCTCCACCCGAATGCCTTCGCTGGCCATTTCGGCGCGCAGCCCGGCGACGAAATCGTCGATGAACTGTTCGCGATCGATGCGGCGCTCATGCAACAGCTTGGCGATGCGCTTGTATTCTTCCGGATGCAGGTAGCGGAAGCAGAAATCTTCCAGTTCCCACTTCAGCTGGCCGATGCCGAGCCGGTTGGCCAGCGGGGCGTAGATGTTGGAACACTCTTTCGCCGCCAGCACGCGCTCGTCTTCCGGCGCGTCTTTCACCTCGCGCAGGTGAGCGATGCGCTCCGCCAGCTTGATGACCACGCAGCGGAAATCCTCTACCATCGCCAACAGCATGCGGCGCACGTTGTCGACCTGTTCGGAGGCCATCGAGTCGTTTTGGGTGGCTTTCAGTTGGCGAATGGCGTCCATGTCGCGCACGCCGTGCACCAGCGCGACAATGCCCTTGCCGAACGCTTCGGTCAGGGTCTCTTCCTGCACGATGCCGGCGTCCACCAGCGGGAACAGCAGCGCAGCGCGCATGCTGTCGTTGTCCATGCTCAGCGTCGAGAGGATTTCCACCATCTCCAGACCACGCCACAGCAACAGCGAGGCGTCGGGGTGATTCTGGGTCTGCTGCTCACAATAACGCCAGGTTGCGGCCAATCGCTCACATGACTGCGGGTTAGGTAGCCCCAAGCCGGCTATCCACTCATCGAGAGCGAACTCACCCGCCGTATTCAGATGTGCACTTCTTACCGCAACCATAACTTCTCCCTACTTTGCAGCGACCTCTGGCGCGCGCTCGTTGATAAACAGCGCCATTGATTCAAGATGCCCCGTGTGCGGAAACATATCCAACATCCGCACGCGCGCAAGACGATAACCGGCGCTCAACAGCACTTTGCTGTCGCGAGCCAGCGTGGTGGGGTTACAGGAAACATACACCACCCGCGCCGGCGCCAGTTTTACAATGTGTGACATCACCCCGGCCGCACCGGCGCGGGCGGGATCCAGCATCACCTTATCAAACCCTTGTGCTGCCCAAGGTTGCCGCGCAACGTCGTCCTCCAGATTCTCGTGGAAGAACGATGCATTATTCAGCTTATTCTTATGTGCATTATATTGCCCATTCGCTACCAGCGTGGCAACACCTTCGATGCCCACCACCGCAGCGGCGCGGCGCGCCAGCGGTAGGGTAAAATTGCCCATGCCGCAGAACAGGTCCAGCACCCGATCATTGGGTTGAATGTCGAGCCATTCAAGGGCCTGCGCCACCATTTGTTGGTTTACGGCGTCATTGACCTGAATAAAGTCGCGCGGGCTGAAGTCTAAGCGTAGCCCGTCAACCTGATAATACGGCGTGTCACCGCACAGTTTTTCCACGCGATCGCTGTCCGGCGCCAGGTAAACGGCGAGGTTTTCCCGCTCGCCAAACGCCAACAGCGCCTGCCGATCCGCCTCTTTCAGCGCGTCGAGATGGCGCAGCACCAGCAGCGGGCCGTTATCCGCCAGCACCAGCTCTACATGCCCCAGCCGCCGTACCGCCTGCAGCCCGCTCAGGCAGGCGCGCACCGGCGCCAGCAGCCGTTCCAGCTCCGGCCGCAGCACCGGGCAGTGCTCCACCGCCACCAGCTCGCTGGAGGCCGCCTGTCGAAAGCCCATCATCAGGCGCTGCGGCTTGGGCTGCCACGCCAGGCTCAGGCGGGCGCGACGGCGATAGCCGTATTCCGGGCCGGCGATCACCGGCTCCTGCTGCGGGGTCACCCCGGTTTCGCGGGCGATCATGCGCACCAGCGCCGCCGCCTTGCTCTGCTGTTGCAGCGCCTCATCCGCATGCTGCTGCTGGCAGCCGCCGCACACGCCGAAATGCGGGCAGCGCGGCGCCACCCGCTGTGGGCTGCGGCTCAGCAGGCGCTTGAGCTTGCCTTTGGCGAACTGGCGCTTATCTTCGGTCAGCTGGATTTCCGCCTGCTCGCCCGGCAATACGCCCGGCACGAACACCGCTTTGCCGTCGTGGCGCGCCACGCCCTGGCCGAAAGGATCGAGATCGCTCACCGTCACGGTGAAGATTTGTGAGCTCTGCCGGGTCGTCACGCGGCGTTTGGGAGAGTAGAATTGCGCCATATTTGTCGATTGTGTGCTGGTTCATTAAGCTAGTGTCAGCTGTCAATTCTCCCACATTGGAATCCCATGACCAAATACAGCCTGCGTGCGCGCATGATGATCCTGATTCTGGCCCCGACCTTGCTGATTGGTTTGCTGCTCAGCACCTTCTTCGTGGTGCACCGCTATAACGAGCTGCAGGAGCAACTGGTCGACGCCGGCGCCAGCATCATCGAGCCGCTGGCGGTGGCCAGCGAGTACGGCATGACGTTCCGCAGCCGCGAATCGGTCAGGCAGTTGGTCAGTCTGTTGCACCGCCGCCATTCGGACATCGTGCGTTCGATCACCGTGTTCGATGCGCAGAACAATTTGTTCGTCACCTCCAATTATCACCACAACTTCGCTCAGCTGCAGCTGCCGAAAGGCGTGCCGTTGCCCACTGAGCTGATGCTCACCCGACGCGGCGATTCGCTGATCCTGCGCACGCCGATCCTGTCGGAAAGCCAGTATCCGGATGAAACCGCCGACGGCGGCAGCCACCCCGACAACAACCTGGGCTATGTGGCGATCGAGCTGGATCTGCAGTCGGTGCGGCTGCAGCAATATAAAGAGGTGTTCGTCTCCACCCTGCTGCTGTTGCTGTGCATGTGCATCGCCATCCTGTTCGCTTACCGGCTGATGCGCGACGTGACCGGCCCGATCCGCAACATGGTGAATACCGTCGACCGTATCCGCCGCGGCCAGCTCGACAGCCGCGTGGAGGGCTACATGCTCGGCGAGCTGCACATGCTGAAGAACGGCATCAACTCGATGGCGATGTCGCTCACCGCCTATCACGAAGAGATGCAGCAGAACATCGATCAGGCCACCTCCGACCTGCGTGAAACGCTGGAGCAAATGGAAATTCAGAACGTCGAGCTGGATCTGGCGAAAAAACGCGCGCAGGAAGCGGCGCGCATCAAGTCCGAATTCCTGGCCAACATGTCGCACGAGCTGCGCACCCCGCTCAACGGCGTAATCGGCTTCACCCGCCAGATGCTGAAAACCGATTTGAGCGCGACCCAGACCGACTATTTGCAGACCATCGAACGCTCGGCCAACAACCTGCTGACCATCATCAACGACGTGCTGGACTTCTCCAAGCTGGAGGCCGGCAAGCTGGTGCTGGAGCATATTCCGTTCGCCCTGCGTGAAACGCTGGACGAAGTGGTGGTGCTGCTGGCGCCCAGCGCCCACGATAAGGGGCTGGAACTGACGCTGGATGTGCACAACGACGTGCCGGAGCAGGTGATCGGCGACTCGCTGCGCCTGCAGCAAATCATCACCAACCTGCTGGGCAACGCCATCAAGTTCACCGAAACCGGCAATATCGATATTCGCGTCGAGCTGCGCAAACGGCTGGATCGCCGGGTGGAAGTGGAAGTGCAGATCCACGACACCGGCATCGGCATCTCCGAACGCCAGCAGTCGCAGCTGTTCCAGGCGTTTCGTCAGGCAGACGCCAGCATCTCCCGCCGCCACGGCGGCACCGGGCTGGGGCTGGTGATCACGCAAAAACTGGTGAAAGAGATGGGGGGCGATATCTGCTTCCACAGCCAGTTAAACCGCGGCTCGACCTTCTGGTTCCACATCACGCTGGATCTGAACGAGGGCATGCTGTCGCTGGCGCCGAGCCTGCCGGATCTGAACGGCAAAACGCTGGCCTATATCGAGTCCAACCCGACGGCGGCACAGGCGACGCTCAACATGCTCAGCGTCACGCAGCTGGTGATCACCCACTCGCCGACGCTGGCCCAGCTGCCGCCAGGCCACTATGACTTCCTGCTGGCCGGCGTGCCCATCCCGTTCCGCGCCAATATGGCGCAGCACGAGGACAAATTGCTGGCCTCGCTGAAGCTGGCCGATCGGGTGATTCTGGCGCTGCCGTGCCAGGCGCAGATCGATGCCGAGCTGCTCAAGCAACAAGGCGCGCTCGGCTGCCTGATCAAGCCGATCACCAGCACCCGGTTGTTCCCGCTGCTCAGGATGGAGACACCGACACGCCTCACCGCGCCGCCTGAGCGTAAACGCCTGCCGCTGACGGTGATGGCGGTTGACGACAACCCGGCCAACCTGAAGCTGATCGGCACGCTGCTAGGGGAACAGGTAGAAAAAACCCTGCTGTGCGAGAGCGGCGAGGAAGCGCTGGCGCTGGCGCGCGACAACGTGCTGGATCTGATCCTGATGGACATTCAGATGCCGAAGATGGACGGCATTCACGCCAGCGAGCTGATCCGCCAGCTGCCGCATCACAACTCCACGCCGATCGTCGCCGTTACCGCCCATGCCGCCAGCGGCGAGCGCGAGCACCTGCTGCAGGCCGGGATGGACGACTATCTGGCCAAGCCGATCGACGAGAAAATGCTGACCCGCGTGCTGTCGCGCTACCACAGCGGCGACGTGGAAAACGCCGTCGCCGACGACGCGCCGCTGTCGCTCGACTGGCCGCTGGCGCTGCGTCAGGCGGCCAATAAACCGGATCTGGCGCGCGATCTGCTGCAAATGCTGCTCGATTTCCTGCCGCAGGTGCGCGAGCGGGTGCAAGCGCTGCTCGACGGCCAGCATGACGACGAGATCCTCGATCTGGTCCATAAGCTGCACGGCAGTTGCAGCTACAGCGGCGTGCCGCGCCTCAAGCAGCTGTGTTTCTACCTCGAGCGGCAGCTGCGCCAGGGCGTCACCAACGACGAACTGGAGCCGGAGTGGCTGGAGCTGTTGGATGAGATTGAACTGGTGATCCACGCGGCGCGCGCGCATCTGACGCAACCGGCCTGAATCCTCAGGCCATAACGCAAAAAGGCACGCCGCAGCGTGCCTTTCTTTTTAACGCCAGACGCCTATCACTGCGCCAGCAGGTACAGCTGGCTCTCGCCGCGCTGGATATTCAACGCCAGCACCGACGGCTTGCTGTCGAGGATTTTACGCAGCTCGCCCAGGTTCTGGATCGGCTGCTGGTTCACGCCCAGGATCACATCGCCCTTTTTCAGGCCGATACGCGCCGCTGCGCTGCCGGCTTTCACGCTGTCGACCTTGACGCCCTTCACATTGCCGACCTGGGTGTTGCTCAGCTCGGCGCCTTCGATGCCGGTGTAGATATTGCCCGAGGCCACCTGAGTCTGCGCGCTTTGCTCCAGCGTGACGTCAATCGTCACCGGTTTGCCGTCGCGAATAATGCCCAGCGACATCTTGCTGCCGACCGGCAGCGTGCCGATCTCCGCCCGGAACGAGGCGAAGCTGGAGATGGCCTTGCCGTTCATGGTGACGATCACGTCGCCGGCCTTGATGCCCGCCTTCGCGGCGGAAGACTTCGGCATCACTTGGCTGACGAAGGCCCCGCGCTGCGCGTCGACCTTCATCGCCTTGGCCAGCTCAGAGTTCAGCTCGGTGCCCATGATGCCCAGCTCGCCGCGTTTCACCTGGCCATATTCGACCATTTGTGCCGTCAGGTTTTTCACCATGTTGCTCGGAATGGCGAAGCCGATACCGATGTTGCCGCCGTCCGGCGCCAGGATCGCGGTGTTGATGCCGATCAGCTCGCCGTTCAGGTTAACCAGCGCGCCGCCGGAGTTACCGCGGTTGATCGCCGCATCGGTCTGGATGAAGTTTTCATAGTTTTCGATGTTCAGGCCGCTGCGCCCCAGGGCGGATACGATGCCCGAAGTGGCGGTTTCACCCAGCCCGTACGGGTTGCCGATCGCCACGGTGTAATCGCCGACGCGCAGCTGATCGGAATCCGCCATCTTGATCGCCGTCAGATTCTTGAAGTCTTTCAGCTGGATCAACGCGATATCGGAACGCGGATCCTTGCCGATCACCTTGGCGTCGAAACGGCGGCCGTCACTCAGCTGCACCTGGATCTTGTTGGCGTTGTCCACCACGTGGTTATTGGTCACCACATAGCCCTTGGCGGCATCGATGACCACCCCGGCGCCCAGCGCCTGGAATTTCTGCTGCGTGCCCTGCGGCTGGCCATCCGGCCCTGGCTGTTCGCCGCCCTGACACATCGGCGAGCCCTGGAATGGCGAACCATCCTGGCAGAACGGCGAATCTTCGCCGAAGAACTGTTGGAACTGCTGCGGCATGCGCGGCGTATTGACCGTGGTGCTGCCCTCAACGTTAATGCTCACCACGGAAGGCATCACCTTTTCCAGCATCGGCGCCAGGCTCGGCAGCTGTTGGGTGTTGGAAGAGGCGGTTTCAGCGGCGCTGGCCGTGACCGGGCCCATCGCCATACCGATACTGAATGCCAGTGCGCTCAGAACTAATGCGGTTTTTTTCATCTGTGTGTCTCTTATAAAGTCGTTCAAAAAGAATGGCCGTCTTGCGTGCTTATTCAGAGTTAATTAATAGCCCGAAGTTCCGGCACAGATGATTGGCAATAGTAAACAAATATTGTCCGTCTTTACAAAAGTCGAGACAGCCAACCGGTTGGAATTGCTGACAATTATTCTTCAGTTGAATTATTCCGCCGCCATTAATCGACGATATTCATCATAGGCGTAAAGGTCGGTCATTCCGCTGATATAGTCCTGCAATAAACGGGCGCGGAAATAATATTCCCGAATGGCTTTCTGCTCCGGCGATAAATGCTGCAGCCCCTCTACCGCCTCCGCATACGCCAGCCGATGCTTGGTGGACAGCTTGTGGAACAGGCGCGTTTCGATCGGGTAAGCGCGGTGGCTGTCCTCGCGCACCAGCTGGCTGAAGTCCGCCAGCGACATCGCCAGCAGCGGGCTGTAAATGTCCAGCAGGCCGCTGATCACCCGGTAGCCTTGCAGCTCGAGCTGCTCGACCTCCGGGTGGTTGAACACGTGCTTGAACGCCACATTTTTAAATATTTTCAGCAGCCGGTACGCCGGGCTGGAATCCTCCAGCAGCGCCTGATTGAAACTGCCCTGATAGACCGCGTCCAGATTGTCGATAAAGCGCTGCGCCGCGTGCGGCACCAGCCGCGCCACGGTAAACACCCGCAGATACATGAAGAACTGATCTTCCGCGCTGCGCCGCGCGCCGCCCCGATCGATCTTGCGAAACGCGCTGGCGACGGTCTTGTCGAACAGATCGCCCGGCGCCACTTCGCCCCACTCCTGAATCAGGTGCTGATACAGCTGCTCGACGGTGAAAATGCTCTTCTCCACCGCGTCTTCCAGATCGGCCACGCAGTACGAGATATCGTCGGCGGCCTCCATAATGTAGGTCAGCGGGAAACGATCGAACTCGCCCATGTGCAGCTCGCGCCGCAGCCGATCGACGAAAGCCTCTTCCGCCAGATAGTAGCCGGGCTTTTTCATCAGATAGCTGTGGCTGGCGGGGATGTCGCTCGCCCAGTAGGCCGGGCGGGTGTATTTCAAAATGCAGCCGACCTGCGCGTAGGTCAGGTTGAGCTTCAGCAGGCTGTACACCATGCGGATCGCCTGGGCGTTGCCCTCGAAGTGGCTGAGATCCTGACGGATCCGGCTGCGCAGCCGGTTCAGATCGCTCTCCCCTTCATGCAGGCGCAGCGTCGCCACCTGGCAGCGATCGTGGCTGCCCGGCTCGCTGCCGCAGCTGGCGGGATCGAGCCGTTGGGCGAACCAGTCGTTGATCGCCGACTCACCGAAGTGACCGAACGGCGGATTGCCGATGTCGTGCATCAGACAGGCCATTTCCACGATGCTTTCAAACGGATCGAGCAGCCGGGTCAGGCCGAGCTCATCAATTCTCCCCGCCTGTTTGAAGCGGTTGAGGATCTCTTTGGCGATGTGGCGCCCGACCTGCTGCACCTCCATCGAGTGCGTCAGGCGGCTGCGCACCGCCGCGTTGCGCTCCAGCGGAAACACCTGGGTTTTTTGCTGCAGACGGCGAATGGCGGCCGAGTTGACGATGCGCCCGCGATCGCTCTCGAACTGCCGCACGATGTCGTACTCTTCCTCGGCCTCGATCGGTTTGCTGAAAGGCCGTTGGAAGCTGATTTTTTGCTTGAAGTCGATCCCGGACATCTGTTTCTCCGCCGTTGCGCCCTGCCCCCGTGATAACAATTCCCGGCGGCGGATGCAACGCATTATCTCTCTCACACAGCCATGATAGACTATGCCGCAATTCTCACGGCCAATCAGCGAGTGTTATTTATGAAAGTAGGCATCATCGGCGCAATGGAGCAGGAAGTCACCCTGCTGCGCGATCAAATCGAAAACCGTCAAACCATTCAGCGCGCGGGCTGCGAAATCTACACCGGCCAGATCGGCGGCGTTGAGGTGGCCCTGCTGAAATCCGGCATCGGCAAAGTTTCTGCGGCCATGGGCACCACCCTGCTGCTGGAACACTGCAGCCCGGATCTGGTGATCAACACCGGTTCCGCCGGCGGCCTGGCCAGCACCCTGCGCGTGGGCGATATCGTGGTGTCGGAAGAAGTGCGCTACCACGACGCCGACGTCACCGCCTTCGGCTACGAGCCGGGCCAGATGGCCGGCTGCCCGGCGGCGTTCGTCGCCGACGACGCGCTGATCGCGCTGGCGGAAGGCTGCATCAAACAGCTGGATCTGCACGCGGTGCGCGGCCTGATCTGCAGCGGTGACGCCTTCATCAACGGCGCCGAGCCGCTGGCGCGCATTCGCGCCACCTTCCCGCGCGTCGCCGCCGTGGAAATGGAAGCCGCGGCGATCGCCCACGTCTGCCATCTGTTCGGCACGCCGTTCGTGGTGGTGCGCGCCATTTCCGACGTCGCCGACAGCGAGTCGCACATGAGCTTTGACGAGTTCCTGGTGGTAGCGGCCAAACAGTCCACGCTGATGGTCAACGCCATGCTGCAAACCCTGGCCAAGCGCGGTTGATGTGAGGCTGCGCTTTACCTCGATGCTCTGTTTGTTGGCGCTCTGGCTGGCCATGCCGGCCGGCGCCGCCCAGCGGGTGATCAGCCTGGCGCCCAACGCCACCGAACTCGCCTATGCCGCCGGCATGGGCGATGTGCTGGTGGCGGCGAGCGCCTATTCCGATTATCCGCCGCAGGCCGCCAGGCTGGAGCAGGTGGCCTCCTGGCAGGGCATCAATCTGGAACGGGTGCTGGCGCTCAAGCCAGACCTGATCCTCGCCTGGCGCGGCGGCAATCCGCAGCGCGTGCTGGATCAGCTCGCCGCGTTCGGCATCCCAATTTTCTATGCGGACGCCGACAATCTCGAAGGGATCGCCGGCTTGCTGGATAAGCTGGCGCAATACAGCCCGCACCCGGAGCAGGCGCATCAGGCGGCGGAAGGCCTTCGCCGCCAGTTCGCCGCTCTCAAACAACAGTACGCCGCTAACTCGCCACGGCGCGTGCTGCTGCAGTTCGGCACCCAGCCGCTGTTCACCAGCGCCGGCGCCACATTGCAAAGCCAGGTGCTGGCGCTGTGCGGCGGGCAGAACGTCTTCGCCGACAGCCGCACCCCTTGGCCGCAAATCAGCCGCGAGCAGGTGCTGGCGCGTCGGCCGCAGGCCATCGTCATCACCGGCGGCGCGAAAGAAGCCGCCAATGTGAAAGCCTTCTGGGCGCCGCAGCTGCAGGTGCCGGTGATCGCGCTGAACGAAGACTGGTTCAACCGCGGCGGGCCGCGCATCCTGTTGGCGGCGCAGCAGCTGTGCCGCCAGCTGGCGGAGATCCGCTGATGCTGGTGTTCTGGTTGGATATTCTCGGTACGGCGGTGTTCGCCATCTCCGGCGTACTGCTGGCCGGCAAGTTGCGCATGGATCCGTTCGGCGTGCTGGTATTGGGCGTGGTCACCGCGGTCGGCGGCGGCACCATCCGCGACATGGCGCTGGCCAACGGCCCGGTGTTCTGGGTCAAGGATCCCACCGATCTGGTGGTGGCGATGATCACCTGCGTCTTGACGCTGCTGCTGGTGCGCCAGCCGCGCCGTCTGCCGCAGTGGGTGCTGCCGGTGCTGGACGCCGTCGGACTGGCGGTGTTCGTCGGCATCGGCGTCAACAAGGCCTTCGCAGCCGGCACCGGCCCGCTGGTGGCAATCTGCATGGGGGTGATCACCGGCGTCGGCGGCGGCATTATCCGCGACGTGCTGGCGCGCGAGATCCCGATGATCCTGCGCACCGAGATTTACGCCACCGCCTGCATCATCGGCGGCATCGTGCACGCCACGGCGTTTTACACCTTCAGCATGCCGCTGCAACAGGCCATGATGCTGGGCATGATCATCACCCTGGCCATTCGGTTGGCGGCCATCCGCTGGCACCTCAAATTGCCCGCCTTTATTCTCGAACGCTGAGCCGTCGCCCTGTGGGGCGGCGCTTGGCAACGCCGCATTGGGTGATTTATTAGACTAAAAACGGGCTTGGTGGTATTATTTTCACCCAATAAATAGCGTAGTGACGATGTAAAATTCTGTTATCCGCAGGTTAATCCCCTCCCCGCGCTGTTAAACCTTTTTAACTTTTTGCCGATAAGTCATCACAAGATTGCTTACGGATGGCTATTCCCGCAATGATGAAAAAAATCCTGCTTGCCTGCTGTGGCGCCCTGCTGAGTGGCGCCGCGCATGCCGATGCCGTCAGCGGCCGGATCGGCGTTACTCTGACCATTGAACCGCAATGCGCCGTGCGCCTCGAGGCCGCCGCCCCACGGGCCGAATGCAGCCATGCGGCGGCGCAGCCGAACATTACCCGCCAACCGGCGCTGGAGAACGGGGCGGAAGTGATCCTCGTGGAATGGTAGGCATAAAAAAACCCGCCGGCCGTAAGGCGAGCGGGTTGATATTCTGACAGGCAAACTCAGATGCTGAACGACGAACCGCAACCGCAGGTGGTTTTGGCATTCGGGTTGGTCACCACGAAGCGCGACCCTTCCAGCCCTTCGGTGTAGTCCACCGAGCCGCCGACCAGATACTGCAGGCTCATCGGATCGACCACCAGCGCCACGCCCTGCTTCTCGATGGTCATATCGCCATCGTTGACCTTGTCGTCAAAAGTGAAGCCGTACTGGAATCCGCTGCAGCCGCCGCCGGTAATGTAAACCCGCAGCTTAAGGTTCGGGTTTTCTTCGTCAGCAATCAGGAACTTAACCTTGTTTGCTGCTGCCTCGGTAAATTGCAGGGGCAGTGCCGTTTGATCACTCATACTCTTTACTCCCAACATTGTTCAGCATCAGATCGCTACTATGGCTGCCTGATTAATATTAACGATTATCCGATACCTGAGTGTTGCGTTCAAGTATTCACCGCATTTGTTGTATTTTCCTTACCTGTTTTCTCCGCCGCTTCCCGCGCCAGCTGCGCCTCCTGCCTTTGCAGCGTGCGGGCCAGGATCGACGAATACAGCGGCTTGCCGCCGAGCAGCTGCGCCACCACCGTGGCGCCGAGGCAGGTGATGATCATCGGTAAAATGAGTTGGTAGTTGTCGGTCATTTCCAGCACCAGCACGATGCCGGTCAGCGGGGCGCGCACCGTAGCGGCGAACAGCGCCCCCATGCCGGCGATGGCGAAGGTGCCCGCTTCGATGCCGTACTGCGGGAACAGGTGCGCCCCGGCCAGCCCAAAGGCGGTGCCGAACAGCGTGCCCAGCGCCAGCATAGGCGCGAAGATGCCGCCCGGCGCGCCGGAGCCGAAGCACAGCAGCGTAGTGAAGATGCGGGTAATAAAGATGAACATCAACATGCCGACGCTGTAATTGCCCGCCGCGGCGATCGGGATCAGCCCAAAGCCGCCACCCGCCGCCTCCGGCTGGATCAGCCCCAGAATGCCGCACACGCCGCCGAGCAGCCCGCCCATCAGCAAGACATTGCGCATTCTGCCGCCGTGCAAACGCGCGAACATATCCTGAGTGCGGAAGATCAGCGCGTTGAATCCCACGCCCACCGCGCCGAATATCGCCCCCAGCACCAGATAGAGCCACAGGGTATTAATGGGCGCCGAAGAAAGTTTGTCGACCGCGATCACCGAGCCCTGGCCGTTAAACAGCTGGAACACCACGCTCGACATGATAACGCCGATAAACACCGCTTTAATCGAGATCAGGTTGTAGCGGAACTGCGGCCGCATCTCTTCGATGATGAACAAGATGCCGGCCAGCGGCGCGTTGAACGCAGCGGACAACCCGGCGGCAGCCCCGGTCGCCAGCAGCGTATGACGCGCCTCGGCGCCGCGAATGCGCAGCACGTCCAATACCATGCGCCCGACGTTGCCGCCCATTTGCACCGTGGGCCCTTCGCGCCCCAGCACCATGCCCGCCCCCAGCGTGCCCATGCCGCCGATGAATTTCACCGGGATAACGCGCCACCAGCGCACCGGCCGCAGCTCCTCCAGCGCGCCTTCGATCTCCGGAATGCCCGAGCCGCCCGCCTCAGGGGCAAAGCGCCGCACCAGGTAATAGCCCAGCGCCGCCAGCGCGGCGGACAGGATAAACGCCAGCGGCCACACCAGGATCCAGGAGTCGGCGACCTGCGCCAGCGAAGCCAGCCGCTGCTGCTGCACCCACTCCACCGCCTTATCGAAGGCCACGCCGAGCAAACCGGCCAGCGTCCCCACCAGCGCGGCCATCACCAGGATCGCCACCGGCGTTTTATCGCGGCGAATAAACTGACGCACCGCATCGCTGCGGCTAAGACGCGGGCTCAACGTCCCGACTGGCTGTGATTGTGATTCCGTCATCGCGAGTAATTCGTTAGGTAATTTGTAATACAAATAGGCAAGGCGGTTATTCTACCCCAACCCGGCGGCGGGCGCTGCCGTTAATGGTATCTGACTGTGATCGTTTCATAACGCGGCGCTCTCCTCTAGAATAGCGCGGTCAAATCATTCAAAAGAGAATCCAGGAGCCGATTTATGAGCCTACACAGCAAGTCCGAAAGTCTGTACGCCCAGGCGCAACAGTTGATCCCCGGCGGGGTGAACTCTCCGGTGCGTGCATTCACCGGCGTGGGTGGTGTGCCGCTGTTTATCGAGCGGGCAGACGGGGCTTATCTGTTCGATGCCGACGGCAAGGCCTATATCGACTATGTCGGTTCCTGGGGGCCGATGGTGCTGGGACACAACCACCCGGCGATCCGCGACGCGGTGATCGAAGCGGCGCAGCGCGGCCTGAGCTTCGGCGCGCCGACCGAGATGGAAGTCAAAATGGCGCAGCTGGTCACTGAGCTGGTGCCGACGATGGATATGGTGCGCATGGTGAACTCGGGCACCGAAGCCACCATGAGCGCCATCCGCCTGGCGCGCGGCTACACCAACCGCGACAAAATCATCAAGTTCGAAGGCTGCTACCACGGCCACGCCGACTGCCTGCTGGTGAAAGCCGGTTCCGGCGCGCTGACCCTCGGCCAGCCGAACTCACCGGGCGTGCCGGCCGATTTCGCCAAGCACACCCTGACCTGCACCTATAACGACCTGGATTCGGTGCGGGCCGCCTTCGAGCAGTACCCGTCCGAGATCGCCTGTATCATCGTCGAGCCGGTTGCCGGCAACATGAACTGCGTGCCGCCGCTGCCGGAATTCCTGCCGGGCCTGCGCGCGCTGTGCGACAAGTACGGCGCGCTCTTGATCATCGATGAAGTGATGACCGGCTTCCGCGTGGCGCTGGCCGGCGCACAGTCCTATTACGGCATCGAGCCGGATCTGACCTGCCTCGGCAAAATTATCGGCGGCGGCATGCCGGTGGGCGCCTTCGGCGGCCGCCGCGACGTGATGGACGCGCTGGCGCCGACCGGCCCGGTCTACCAGGCGGGCACCCTGTCCGGCAACCCGATCGCCATGGCGGCGGGCTATGCCTGCCTGACCGAAGTGTCGCAGGTGGGCGTGCACCAGACGCTGACCGAACTGACCGAGATGCTGGCCGCTGGCCTGCTGCACGCGGCGCAGGAAGAGAATATCCCGCTGGTGGTCAACAACGTCGGCGGCATGTTCGGCCTGTTCTTCACCGACGCGCCGGCGGTCACCTGCTACCAGGACGTGATGCAGTGCGACGTGGAACGCTTCAAGCGCTTCTTCCACCTGATGCTGGAGGAAGGGGTGTATCTGGCGCCGTCCGCCTTCGAAGCGGGCTTCATGTCCGTGGCGCACAGCAAGGAAGACATTCAGCGCACCATCGACGCCGCGCGTCGCTGCTTCGCCAAGCTGTAATCCCGGCCGAATGACCAAAAAAACGGGCGCCTCGGCGCCCGTTTTGCTTTTCGCTGCCACTTAAAGCAGCGTGCCGTAAATGGTCAACAGCGCCACCACCACCACGATGATCATCGTCACCTTGCGCGCCAGCGTCACCGCCGCCCGCGGCGTTTGCACCGGATCCATATGCGGATCGCGCGCCAGCGAGAACTGCGCCAGCCGCGTCAGCACCTGATACGACGATGAATGCCGATCCCCCAGCGAGGCGAACCAGGCCGGCAGCGCCCGCTCGCCGTGGCCGAACAGCGCATAGGCCACCCCGGCCAAGCGCACCGGGATCCAGTCCAGCCAGTTCAGCAGGTGATCGATGCCCGATTGCGAACGCTCCAGCGGCGTATTGTGGCGCGCCAGCCAGGTTTGATAGGCGCGCAGGAAGGCATACCCCGCCAGCGCGATCGGCCCGTAAGGCCCAAAGACCACGAACCAGAACAGCGGCGCCAGGTAATAACGGAAGTTGATCCACAGCAGCGCGTTTTGCAGCTCGCGCAGGCGCAGCTCTTCGCTGCAGTCCACCGGCAAACCGTGGATCAACGCCAGCTCTTCCGCCATCTGATCGCTGGCGTGGGTATCGCCCTGCCGCGCCGCTTTCAGATAGGCGCGGTAGTGTTTGCGCTTGATGCCGGCGCCGACGCACAGCAGATCGATGACGATCCACAGCAGCAGCGTCACCACGCCGAAGAACAACCCGTGCGACAGCCACAGAACGCCCCAGACGACCACCATCCAGGCGGCGGTCATCGCCAGCGTCTGCGCCAGCGAAACCCGATGCAGCCGCTGAAACACCACTTCGAGACGGTGATCCAGCTGCCAGTGTTCTCCCAGCTTAAACAGGCGCTCCCAGGCCAAAACCAGCAACAGCGTAAACAGCGTCATTAGCGATTCCTCTCCCTTTTTCTTGTCTCAAGCATAGCGTCAGCGGGCGCGCCGCGTTGTTCCAGAGATGCCAGATAGCGATCCCAATCGAACGCCGGCCCGGGATCGGTCTTGCGGCCGGGGGCGATATCGCAATGCCCGGCGATATTGGCCGCCAGCGGCGGATAATGTTCGGCCAGCAGCGCGGTGACCGCCTGCAGCGCGCGGTATTGCGCCTCGGTGTAGGGTAACTGATCGGTGCCTTCCAGCTCGATGCCGATGGAGAAATCGTTGCACCGGTCGCGCCCCTGATACAGGGAAACGCCCGCGTGCCAGGCGCGCTGGTCGAAGGGCACGTACTGCACGATCTCCCCGTCGCGGCGGATCAGGCAGTGCGCCGACACCCGCAGCTGATGGATCTCGGCAAAATAGGGATGCTGTGCGGGATCGAGCGTGCCGGTAAACAGCTGGTCGATATAGGGGCCGCCGAACTCGCCGGGCGGCAGGCTGATGTTGTGGATGACCAGCAGCGACGGCGGCTCGTCATCCGGGCGCCGATCGCAGTGCGGCGAGACCACTCGCGTCACCCCGATAATCCAGCCATTTTCCAACTGCATCAGACACCTCTCTGCGGTGGTACTTATTCCTGCAACAGAGTAGCATGTTCCCCTACGATCTAACCGTCCATTTCGGAGTTTTCCATGCCGACACGCCGCTACAGTGCCGACAGTCGCCGCACCGAGCTTCTTGAACGAATTGAAAGTGATATTCCCTATGCCGTCGCCCAGGCGCTGCGCGAAGACCTGGGGGGTGAAGTCGACGCCGGGCGCGATATTACCGCGCAATTGTTACCGGCTGACAAGCAGGCCGAAGCCACCGTCATCACCCGCGAAGCCGGCGTATTCTGCGGCCGCCGCTGGCTGAATGAGGTCTTTATTCAATTGGGCAACCAGGTGCAGGTGGAGTGGCTGGTGGCGGACGGCGACCGTCTGACGCCGAACCAACCGCTCTGCCGGCTGCGCGGCCCCGCACGAGTGATGCTGACCGGCGAGCGCACCGCGCTGAACTTCGTGCAGACGCTCTCCGGCGTGGCGACCGAGGTCAGCCGCTATGTGGCTCTGCTGGAAGGCACCCGGACTCGCCTGCTTGATACCCGCAAAACCCTGCCCGGCCTGCGCACCGCGCTGAAATACGCCGTGCTGTGCGGGGGTGGCAGCAACCACCGGCTGGGGCTGTCCGACGCCTTCCTGATCAAGGAAAACCACATCATCGCCTCCGGCTCTATCAAGAACGCGGTGGAAAAAGCCTTCTGGCTGCACGCCGACGTGCCGGTGGAAGTGGAAGTCGAATCGCTCGATGAACTGCAGCAGGCGCTGGACGCCGGCGCCGACATCATCATGCTGGACAACTTCAGCGTCGAGATGATGCGCCAGGCGGTCGCCCAAACCCAGGGCCGCGCCCAGCTGGAAGTATCCGGCAACGTCACCAGTGAGACGCTGCGCACCTTCGCCGAGACCGGCGTGGATTACATTTCGGTCGGCGCGCTGACCAAGCATGTGACCGCGCTCGATCTGTCGATGCGCTTCAAATGATCCCCTCGCCCCCGGCCGCTGCCGGGGGCGTTACCGTAAAATTGCGAAGCCCCTCGCACCCTTTTATTCACCGCTGCAAACAACGTCATTACTGATGGAAGCGCGCCGAGAAACGCGCAAAAGCCCCTCGCCGTGCCCCCACACAAACCGCTACCGTTGCCTTCCACACCCTTATGGAGGAGACAACGCATGGAAACGCAACGCGGCTTTACCCTGATAGAACTGATGGTGGTGATCGCCATCATCGCCATCCTCAGCGCCATCGGCATTCCCGCCTACCAGCGCTACATCCAGAAAGCGGCGATGACCGACATGCTGCAAACCATGTCGCCGTACAAACTGGCGGTCGAGCTGTGCGTGCTGGACGAAGGCGCCCCCACCGGCTGTGAAGCCAGCAGCAAAGGCATTCCCACCGGCGGCACGTCGCGTTACGTCAGCGGGGTGAAAGTCGTCAAAGGCGTGATCACCCTGACCGGCACCCAAACGCTGCAGGGGCTGGCGGTGGCATTAACCCCCAAAGCGAACGCCGATGGGCTGACCCGCTGGAGCCGGCTGTGCAGCAGCGAAAACGCAACGCTGGTTGAAGTATGCCAGGAAGTCTTCCGCTTCGACAACGCGGCGGAGTAACGGCGATGAACGCGCAAATCAACGAAGAAGTTCACGCCCTGTGCCGGCGCTATCAGGCGCTGGCGCTGAACGAAGATCCAACCACCCTGACGATCGCGCTCAACGAAGAAGCGCCGCAGGGGCTGCTGGCGGCGCTGCGTTTCGCCACCGGCAAGCGCATCCATCTGGAGCAATGGCCGGCGGCCAGGCTGGAGCAGGCGCTGAACCAACGCCAGGAACCGCTACCGGCGCCGCTGGCGGCCGCAGAAGACAGCGCCGACATCGCCTACCCCGACGACGGCGACGCGCCGGTGGTGCAGTTCATCAACCAGACGCTGCGCCTGGCCATTCAGCGTCGCGCCTCGGACGTCCACTTCGAGCCCTTTCGGCAGCATTTTCGCATTCGCCTGCGCATCGACGGCGTGCTGCAAACCCTCGCCTCGCCGTCATCCCAGCTGACCGCACGCCTCATCGCCCGGCTGAAGATCCTCGGCCAGTTGGATATCGCCGAGCGCCGTCAGCCTCAGGACGGGCAGCTCAGCCTGACGCTGGACGGCGCGCGCTATGCCATGCGTATCGCCACTCTGCCGACGCTGCACGGCGAAAAGGTGGTGCTGCGCGTTCAGCAGGGCGAACAGCAGGAGCTGCCGCTGGATCAACTGGGCATGAGCCGAGCGGACCTGGCGCGCTACGCGGCGGCGCTGGCCTGCCCGCAAGGTTTGATCCTGGTGACCGGCCCGACCGGCAGCGGCAAGACGGTAACGCTGTACAGCGGCCTGCGCCAGTTGAACGATGCGCAAAGCAACCTGTGCAGCGTCGAAGATCCTGTCGAGATCCCGCTGTTCGGCGTCAATCAAACCCAGATCAACGCCAAAACCGAGCTGAGCTTCGCCCGGGTGCTGCGCGCCCTGCTGCGCCAGGATCCGGATGTCATCATGATCGGCGAGATCCGCGATGCGGAAACCGCCGAGATCGCGGTCAAGGCCGCGCAAACCGGCCACCTGGTGCTGTCGACGCTGCATACCAACTCCACCGGCGAAACCCTGACGCGCCTGATGCACATGGGTATCCCCGGCTACCTGCTCGCCGGCTGTCTGAAACTGGTCATCGCGCAGCGGCTGGTGCGCAGGCTGTGTCGCCACTGCCGCTACCCACACAGCCAACCCACGCATTTTCCTGCCTCGGTCTGGCCGGAACCGCTGACCGCCTGGCGCGCCGACGGCTGCGAGCATTGCTTCGGCGGCTACTACGGGCGCATCGGCGTGTATGAACTGTTGCCCATTACGCCGGAAATACAGGCGGCGTTGCTGGCGAACGCCGCGCCCAGCCTGCTGGCGGATGTCGCCCGCGAGCAGGGGCAGTTTTCGCTGCTGCAGGCCGGGCTGACGCTGGTCAGCGAAGGCGTGACCTCGCTGGAAGAGCTGTACCGCGTGATCGACGTCGTCCAGCTCGGCGTAACCGCGCCATGAAAGCGCGCCGGCTGTTTCTTTGGCAGGCTTTCGACGCCCAGGGCGCCCTGCGCCGCGGCGAACTGATGAGCGATGAAAAACGGCAGGTGAGCCGGTTACTGATTGAGCAAGGTATGCAACCCTGGCGGATCGGGCACGGCAAACGCGTCACGCCCGGCCAGTGGCGCGGAGAACCTTTGATCCACTTCACCCGCCAACTCGCCACCCTGCTGCAGGCCGGGTTGCCGCTGGTCAATACACTGCAGCTTCTGGCGGCAGAGCACCCTTCGGCGGCCTGGCGTTGCCTGTTGCGCCAGTTGGCAGAACAGGTGCGCGAAGGGCAGCCGCTCTCCGAAACCCTTGCCGCGCAGCCAGGCGTTTTTCCACTTATCTATCGCCAACTGATCGCCATCGGCGAGCTAACCGGCAATCTCGATCGCTGCTGCCTGCAGCTGGCGCAGCAGCAGGAAGCCCAATTGCTGCTGCGCCGCAAAGTGACCAAAGCGCTGCGCTATCCCCTCTTCATCTGTGCGGTGGCGCTGCTGGTCAGCGTGCTGATGCTGGTGATGGTGCTGCCGGAATTCGCCAAGGTTTATCAGTCGTTCGATGCGCCGCTGCCTTGGTTTACCCAAGGGTTATTGGGGTTGTCCGCGCTGCTGATCGCCGTTGGCCCCTATTTGGCGCTGCTGCTCGGCGCGTTGCTGTTCGGCTATTGCCGCTGGCTGCATCCGCGCCCGCCGTGGCGCCGACGTGAGCAGGCCGCCTTGCTGCGCCTGCCGCTGATCGCCCGGCTGGTGAGCGGCGGCGCGCTGAGCCAAACGTTTCGTATTCTGACCATGACCCAACGCGCGGGGCTGACGCTGGTGGAAGGCTTGAACGCGGCGGCGCTGGCGGCTGACCATCTGCTGTACCGGCAGGCGCTGGAGCAGGTGCAGCGGCAGCTCGCCGAAGGCGAGGCGTTTCATCACGCCCTCGCCCTGCAACCGCTGTTTCCGCCGCTGTGCCGGCAGCTGGTGCGGGTGGGCGAAGAATCGGGCTCGCTGGACGTCTTGCTGGATAAATTGGCGCAGTGGTACGAACGGCAGACGCACGAGCTGGCCGATACGCTGGCGCAAACGCTGGAGCCGCTGCTGATGCTGGTGGTGGGCGGGATCGTCGGTGCTTTGGTGATCGCCATGTACCTGCCTATTTTTCAACTGGGCAGCGTGCTGGGATAAAAAAGAGGATAGCGGGCGCCGCGGTGCGCTGCGCCCGAATGCAAGGTGCGGCTTATTTGCTGCCGAAGACGCGGTTTTCCTGCTCCGCCACGCGGATAAAGGTGGTGCGCTTGGTCAGCTCTTTCAGGCGCTCGGCGCCAACGTAGGTGCAAGCAGAGCGCAGGCCGCCAAGGATATCGCGCACGGTAAACTCCACCTCGCCGCGCAGCGGCAGTTTGACGGTTTTACCTTCGGCCGCGCGATACTCCGCCACGCCGCCGACGTGGCGCTTCATCGCCGATTCGGAGCTCATGCCGTAGAACAGCATGAACTTTTCGCCGTTCTCTTCCACCACGGTGCCTTCACACTCGTCGTGGCCGGCCAGCATGCCGCCCAGCATCACGAAGTCAGCGCCGCCGCCGAAGGCTTTAGCGACGTCGCCCGGCACCGAGCAGCCGCCGTCGCTGACGATTTGGCCGCCCAGCCCGTGGGCAGCATCGGCGCATTCAATCACCGCCGACAGCTGCGGGTAGCCCACGCCGGTCTTCACGCGGGTAGTACAGACTGAGCCCGGGCCGATGCCAACCTTAACGATGTCGGCGCCGGAGAGGATAAGCTCTTCCACCATCTCGCCGGTCACTACGTTGCCGGCGCAGATCACGTGATTCGGGCAGGCTTCGCGCGCTTTCTGCAGGAAGGCGACGAAGTGTTCAGAGTAGCCGTTGGCCACGTCGATGCAGATGAATTTCAGCGCCGGAGACAGGGCCAGGATCTGCTGCATTTTGGCGAAGTCGGCTTCGGAGGTGCCGGTGGACACCATCACGTGGCGCAGCACCGATTCCGGCATGCGCTGCACGAAGTCAGCCCATTGCTCGACGCTGTAATGTTTGTGTACGGCGGTGAGAACGTCGAAAGAAGCCAGGGCCTCGGCCATGCGGAAGGTGCCCACCGTGTCCATGTTGGCGGCGATAATCGGCACGCCGGACCAGCTGCAACCTGAATGCTTGAAGGTAAACTGACGTTCCAGTTCAACCTCGGAACGGCTTTTCAGCGTGGAGCGCTTAGGGCGGATCAACACGTCTTTAAAGCCCAACTTCAAATCTTCTTCAATACGCATGACTTATGATTTCCTGGTTAATGGCGACGGATCGCAAGGAGGATGTTCGAATCTCTGCCCGACGGCTTTCCAGTGGCGCAAAAAGACGGCGGCGAGATTAATGCCAGTTCCAGTGACGTTATAATACGCGCTAATAATCGCCGAACAAGACTGCGAATTCGCCTTTATTTACGCTACAATCCGACAAATTTACCTGCATAATCGCAGTGTGATTGCCCGCTCATTTTTGCCGTGCCGCTGCGCTTTTTCTCGCCGCCCGAACGGTGCCGACGCGCAAGCGCCGCCTGCCGACTTGCACTTCTGCGCGATCGCTTTATGATTCGACTATTATTTTTTTATGAACATCGGATGCACCTAACACCATGGCCTACATTGTTGCGTTGACCGGGGGCATAGGCAGCGGCAAGACGACCGTCGCGAACGCCTTTGCGCGCCACGGCGCAACCCTTGTCGATGCCGACGTGATCGCCCGTCAGGTCGTCGAGCCAGGCACCCCTGCCTTGGCCGCGATCGCCGAACGATTTGGTAATGAAATGTTGCTGCCGGACGGCGCGTTGAACCGTGCTGCGCTGCGTCAGCGCATCTTCAGCCATCCCGATGACAAAACCTGGCTGAACCAGCTGCTGCATCCGCTGATACACCGTGAAACCCAGCGCCAACTGGCGCAGGCCGCCAGCCCGTACGCGCTGTGGGTGGTGCCGTTGCTGGTGGAAAACGGCCTGCAGGATCGCGCCGATCGGGTGCTGGTGATCGACGTCGACGCCGAAACCCAGCTGGCTCGCACCATCGCGCGCGACGGCGTCAGCCGTGAGCAGGCGCAAAGCATTCTCGCCGCCCAAGCCACGCGCCGGCAGCGCCTCGCCGTGGCGGATGACATTATTGACAACAGCGGCGCCGCTCAGGGGATAGAGCCACAGGTCGCCGCACTGCATCGTCGCTACCTTGAACTGGCGGCAACAGCGCCCCAACAGGATTAAACTGCATGAGTGATGTTTCCCCAACCGTTCTCTTTGAACACCCGCTGAACGAAAAAATGCGCACCTGGCTGCGCATCGAATTCCTGCTGCAACAGCTGCACGGCCAACGCGCCCTGAGCGAAACCGCCATCGCCCTCACCTTCTTTCGCACCGTCTCCGACTTGCTCGACGTGCTGGAACGCGGCGAAGTGCGCACCGAACTGCTCAAAGAGCTGGAGCGCCAGCAGCAAAAACTACTGGCCTGGGCCGATGTGCCGGGCGTGGACATGGCGCTGATCGATCAGCTGCGCGGCCAGTTGAAGTCGCGCGCATCGGCGCTGATGGCGGCGCCGCGCCTCGGTCAGGCGTTGCGCGAAGACCGGCTGATCGGCCTGGTGCGCCAGCGGCTGAACATTCCCGGCGGCTGCTGCAGCTTCGATCTGCCGACCCTGCACATGTGGATGCACGCGCCGCAGCAGGATCGCGACGCCGACGTCGCCACCTGGCTGCAGTCGCTGGATCCGCTGAACCAGGCGCTGACCATGGTGCTGGATCTGATCCGCCAGTCCGGGCCGTTCCGCAATCAAATCAGCCTGAACGGCTTTTTCCAGGACAACGCCGAAGGGGCAGATCTGCTGCGCCTGCGCCTCCATCTGGCGCCGCAGCTTTATCCGCAGATTTCCGGCCACAAGACCCGCTATGCCATTCGTTTCCTGCCGCTGGACAGCGAAAATGGCGTGGTGCCTGAACGCCTGACGTTCGAACTGGCCTGTTGTTGAACTTCTGAAAGAAAGCCTTCTCAGCACTGACAGAAGGCGTAAGGAACCGTTATGACGACCGTAGTAAAATGCCCAACCTGTGGCACCGGCGTGGTTTGGGGTGAAGTCAGCCCGTTCCGGCCGTTTTGCAGCAAGCGCTGCCAGCTGATCGATCTCGGCGAATGGGCCGATGAAGAGAAGCGCATTCCGAGCAACAGCGATCTGTCGGAAAGCGAAGACTGGAGTGAAATGGACGATCGCTGATCGCCCACGGTTGGCCTGGCGGGCGCCAGGCCACGCTTGTCATTGCGCGGCGTTCGCCTGCGCCACCAGCAGTCGGATGATGCCGACGTTGGCTTCCGGGAATTCGTCTTCACGCAGATCCGCCTGTTTTACCCAGCGCATCGGTTGCCCTTCACGGCCGAACGGCTCGCCTGCCCAGGCCTCCACCAGATAAAAATTCAGCGTCACGATGCGATCGCTGAAGCGATGCTCCACCACCTCCAGCAGCTCGGCACGTTCGGCTTCGATACCGGTCTCTTCCCGCAGCTCGCGGCTCAGCGCCTGTTCCGGAGTTTCACCCTGTTCGATCTTGCCGCCGGGAAACTCCCAGAACCCGGCCATGTGCGCGTCGGCGGCGCGGCGGGTAATAAAGATCTCCCGTTGCGCATTACGGATGATGCCCACGGCGATATTCAGATGTTTCATCTCACCCTCCTGATGGGTGTCAAAAAACAGGGGCTCAGCAAGCTGAGCCCCTGGGTATTATCGATTAACCGCAGCCGGCATTACTGCAGGCGGCCGTGGCACTGCTTGTATTTCTTGCCGGAGCCGCATGGGCATGGATCGTTGCGGCCCACTTTACGCTCGGCGGTCGCCGGCGCGTTCGGATCTTCAGTCACCAGCGCGTTCTCGTCGTGGTGGCTCAGCTGTTGGTGCTGCGCCAGGCGTTCGGCCTCTTCACGGCGCTGCTGTTCCAGCGCTTCCACCTCTTCCGGCATCCGCACCTGTACCTTGCTCAGCACACTGATCACTTCATATTTCAGCGATTCCAGCATGGTGGCGAACATGTTGAAGGATTCACGCTTGTACTCCTGCTTCGGATCCTTCTGCGCATAGCCGCGCAGGTGGATACCCTGACGCAGGTAGTCCATCGCCGCCAGGTGCTCTTTCCACAGGGAGTCCAGCGTCTGCAGCATCACGCCCTTCTCGAAGTTGCGCATCATTTCGCTGCCGACCACGTCTTCCTTACGCTGGTACTGCTCTTTGGCGTTCTCCAGAATGCGTTCGCGCAGCGTCTCTTCGTGCAGCTCCGGCTCTTTGTCCAGCCATTGTGCGATCGGCATCTCCAGATCGAAGTCGTTCTTCAGGCGCTCTTCCAACCCCTGAATGTCCCACTCTTCTTCCAGCGACTGCGGCGTGATGTAGTTGTCGATGGTGCTCTTGAACACGTCCTCGCGGATGCTGGCGATGGTTTCGCTCACGTCGGACACGTCCAGCAATTCGTTACGCTGGCTGTAGATGGCGCGGCGCTGATCGTTGGCGACGTCGTCGTATTCCAGCAGCTGCTTACGGATGTCGAAGTTGCGGCTCTCTACCTTGCGCTGCGCGTTGGCGATCGCCTTGGTCACCCACGGATGCTCAATCGCTTCGCCTTCTTTCATACCCAGTTTACGCATCATGCCGGACACGCGATCCGAAGCGAAGATACGCATCAGGGCATCTTCCATTGACAGGTAGAAGCGGGATGAACCGGCATCGCCCTGACGACCGGAACGGCCGCGCAGCTGGTTATCAATACGGCGCGATTCATGGCGCTCGGTGCCGATGATATGCAGGCCGCCCGCCGCCAACACCGCGTCGTGGCGCACTTTCCAGGCGGCTTTGATGGCTTCGATCTGCTCTTCGGTCGGCGCTTCCAGCAGCGCCACTTCGGCCTGCCAGCTGCCGCCCAGCACGATATCGGTACCACGGCCCGCCATGTTGGTGGCGATGGTCACCGCGCCGCTCTGGCCGGCCTGGGCGACGATATCCGCTTCCATGGCGTGGAACTTGGCGTTCAGCACCTTGTGGTCGATGCCCGCTTTGGTCAGTTCTCGGGAAACCACTTCGGATTTCTCGATCGAGATGGTGCCCACCAGCACCGGCTGGCCTTTGGCGGTACGCTCGCGGATGTCTTCGATGATGGCGCCGATCTTCTCTTTCTCGGTCATGTATACCAGATCCGGCATGTCCTTACGGATCATCGGACGGTTGGTTGGCACCACGATGGTGTCCAGCTTGTAGATCGAGCTGAATTCGAAGGCTTCGGTATCGGCGGTACCGGTCATCCCCGCCAGCTTCTCGTACAGACGGAAGTAGTTCTGGAAGGTGATCGAAGCCAGCGTCTGGTTCTCGTTCTGGATCTCCACGCCTTCTTTGGCTTCCACCGCCTGGTGCAGGCCGTCGGACCAGCGGCGGCCCTGCATGGTACGGCCGGTGTGTTCGTCGACGATGATCACTTCGCCGTCTTTCACGATGTAGTCAACGTCGCGGGTGAACAGCACGTGGGCGCGCAGCGCGGCGGTAACGTGGTGCATCAGCATGATGTTGGTCGGCGAGTACAGCGACTCGCCCTCATCCATGATGCCGGCTTCCACCAGCATCTCTTCGATCAGGATCAGGCCGCGTTCGGTCAGGTGAACCTGGCGCGCCTTCTCATCCACCGAGAAGTGCCCTTCACCCTTGAAGGTGTCGGAGTCTTCTTTTTCCTGGCGGATCAGTTTAGGGATCAGCTTGTTGACCTTGATGTACATCTCGGAGCTGTCTTCGGCCGGGCCGGAGATGATCAGCGGCGTACGCGCTTCATCGATCAGGATGGAGTCCACCTCATCCACCAGCGCATAGTGCAGTTTGCGCTGCACGCGCTCTTCCGGGCTGAACGCCATGTTGTCGCGCAGGTAGTCGAAGCCGTATTCGTTGTTGGTACCGTAGGTGATGTCGGCGGCGTAAGCTTCACGCTTGGCCGGCGCCGGCATGCCCGGCAGGTTGATACCGATGCTCAGGCCGAGGAACTCGAACAGCGGACGGTTGTTTTCGGCGTCACGCTGCGCCAGATAGTCGTTGACGGTCACGACGTGCACGCCGCGGCCACTCAGGGCGTTCAGGTAAGCCGGCAGCGTGGCGGTCAGGGTTTTACCTTCACCGGTGCGCATCTCGGCGATGCAGCGATCGTTCAGCACCATGCCGCCCAGCAGCTGCACGTCGAAGTGACGCATGCCGAACACGCGTTTGCTCGCCTCACGCACCACGGCGAAGGCTTCCGGGATCAGGCTTTCCAGCGATTCGCCCTTCTCCAGGCGCGCGCGGAATTCGTTGGTTTTCGCTTTCAGCTCATCATCGGACAGTTTTTCCATGTCCGGTTCCATGCGGTTGATCTGCTCAACCACTTTGCGCATGCGGCGCAGGGTACGATCGTTACGGCTGCCAAAAACTTTGGTTAATAATTTCACTAACATGATGTTTGATATCTCTGTCATGACGGCCTGATACGGCAGTCAACTTGCTATTATTTATGGTTTTTGTGCCCGAAGGGCGGAGTCAGACGAGCGCGGCAGGCCCGGCGCGAATGCCCTGTACCTGCGCCACCCACAGGCCGGTCTGGTGCCGTGCCAGCGTTGGCAGCACCTCAAGGTGGGTGTGGCGAATGATGGTCGGCGGCTTCGGCTCGTGCGTCAGCAGCGCGTTGAGTGTGGACAGCAGCGCCAGTTGCGCCACCTGCAAAGGGGGTTCCGCTTCGGCTTCGCTCTCCTGCACCCGCGCATAAACCGCCTGCGGCGCCAGCGCGAAAGAGAGGTGACGAATGACGGTGCGCAGCGCATGTTGCTGCCAATAATCTACGCTGAAGGTAGGACGGCGGTGCGCGTCCTGCAGCAGGGCCAGGCTGTTGAAGGTGCCATTGGCCGCATTTTGCCGGTTAAGGCTGGACGACGTATTCGGCAGTGCGGCCTGATCGGGGGCGCCGGACAAACTGGAAGACGCGCCAAGCGTGGCCGCAACCATCCCTAACAGGAGATGGGGCCAGAAATAACGTCTGCCAAATTGTCGCCAACGATTTAGAATACCGATCACGAGTTTATAATCCGCCGGAGCCCATTATGCGCGATAGCCGTCCACAATTATTAGATGTCCTGTTCGACGACGCGTCTGCCGGCAGCAAAGGGCCGCTGCATAACGTCCAGCAACGCGCGGTGGCGCTGCTCAAGCTTAACCGTGCAGTGAAGGGCCTGTTGCCCGCTCCCCTGCATCCCTGGTGCCGCGTCGCGAATTTCCGACAGGGTATTTTAGTGCTCGAAACGGCAAATGCCAGTTGGATGATGCGCTTGCGCTACGAACAACCCGCTTTGCTGTCTGCACTACGAGCGCAAATTCTACCATCATTGTCGTCGATCGACATCAGGATTAATCCGGCCTTGATGGCGAAAGGCAGCCACCAGGTGCAAAACACAGAGAAAGCGCCGGAAAAACCGGTGCCGATGCGGCATTTGAGTCTGGAAAGTGCGGAAGAACTGAGAGGATTGGCGAGCCGTAGCCCGGAAAAACTGCGCAAGATATTGGAACGGCTGGCTGCATTGGCCGGAGAGGGTACCAACACAACCAGTCGTGATAAGTAATCAGCGACACAACTGCAAAACATCAGACCGCATCACGAGCCTGAATGCTCAGGCTCTCAGAGGATGCGCCTGCCGTTATTCGCAGCGGGCGAGGAATTCAGACCTTACGCCAATACGGTAGACGGTGCCTTGAATGCCAATGGCATTTCGGCTTCGTCCTGGAAGGTCACGTATTCCCACGCTTCCTGCTTAGCCAGCACGGCCTGCAGCAGTTTGTTGTTCAACGCGTGGCCAGACTTGTACGCGGTAAACGCGCCAATGATGTTGTGGCCGCACATGAACAGGTCGCCGATGGCGTCCAGCATTTTGTGACGTACGAATTCGTCTTCGAAACGCAGGCCGTCTTCGTTCAGCACGCGGTAGTCATCCACCACGATGGCGCAGTCGAAGCTGCCGCCCAGGGCCAGGCCGCGGGACTGCAGGTATTCGATGTCGCGCATGAACCCGAAGGTGCGCGCGCGGCTGATTTGACGCACGAACGACTCAGCCGAGAAATCAAGACGATAGCGCTGAGAGCTGGCGTCGATAGCCGGGTGGTTGAAGTCGATGGTGAAGTCCAGGCGGAACCCGTTATGCGGGGACAGCTCGGCCCATTTGTCGCCATCTTCAACACGCACGGTCTCTTTCAGACGCAGGAATTTCTTCGCCGAGTTCAGTTCTTCGATGCCGGCATCCAGCAGCAAGAACACGAACGGACTGGCGCTGCCGTCCATGATTGGGATTTCAGCGGCGTCGACTTCGATAACGATATTGTCGATGCCCAACCCAGCCAGCGCGGCGTTGAGGTGCTCAACGGTCGAAATACGCACGTCATGCTCATTCACCAGGCAAGTACAGAGCATGGTATCACGCACGGATTTTGCATCAGCCGGAAAATCAACCGGTGGATTCAAGTCAGTGCGACGATAGATGACCCCGGTATTAGCCGGCGCTGGGCGCATTGTCAGCGTGACTTTCTTGCCGGTATGCAAACCGACGCCAGTCGCCTGAACAATACGTTTTAATGTCCTTTGTTTGATCATCGTTTTATCTCGCAATGTTATCCATCCTACCAGCCAAGCATACAGCATGGCCGGCGGGACAGTTTAGCACAAAGAGCGGAGATTCCAAATTCTCAGGATATTCTTAGTCTGCCTGTTTACGCAGGAAGGCTGGAATATCAAGATAGTCGGGCTCTTTATTCGGTTGCGCAGCTTGGTCGTTGACCACCTTGGCGGCAGGTTTCACTTCCTGCGGCAGAGGCGACATGCCGTGCTGCTGATAACGGTGATCCATCACCGGCTGGCTGGCCTGTTTATTGGTCACCAGGGTGATTTCAGGACGTTTGTCCATACCGATACCGGTTGCAACCACGGTAACGCGCAGTTCGTCGTTCATTTCCGGATCCAGCGAGGTACCGATAACCACGGTCGCGTTGTCGGAAGCGAACGCACGGATGGTGTTACCCACGGTTTCGAACTCATCCAGACGCAGGTCGAAGCCGGCGGTAATGTTGACCAGCACGCCGCGCGCGCCGGACAGGTCGATGTCTTCCAGCAGTGGGCTGGAGATCGCCATTTCGGCCGCTTCTTCGGCACGGTCTTCACCGCAAGCCACGCCGGAACCCATCATCGCGTAGCCCATTTCGGACATCACGGTGCGCACGTCGGCGAAGTCGACGTTCATCAGGCCCGGACGGGTGATCAGCTCGGCGATACCCTGCACCGCGCCTTTCAGCACGTCGTTGGCCGCGCCGAAGGCGTCCAGCAGAGAGATGCCGCGCCCCAGAACTTTCAGCAATTTGTCGTTCGGGATGGTGATCAGCGAGTCCACGTGTTTGGACAGCTCAGCGATACCCTGCTCCGCGAATGCCATGCGCTTCTTGCCTTCGAAGTTGAAAGGCTTGGTCACCACGGCCACGGTCAGAATACCCAAATCTTTAGCCACTTCAGCCACCACTGGCGCCGCACCGGTACCGGTACCGCCACCCATGCCGGCCGCGATGAAGACCATGTCTGCGCCGTCCAGCGCTGCGCGCAGGGCTTCGCGGTCTTCTTCCGCTGAATTGCGACCCACTTCCGGGTTCGCGCCCGCACCCAGACCTTTGGTAATACCGCTACCGATCTGGATGGTTTGGCCAACCGCCGTTTTGCGGAGCGCCTGGGCGTCCGTGTTCACAGCGAAGAATTCAACACCTTCGATGCGCTCGCGCACCATGTGTTCAACGGCGTTGCCACCGCCGCCGCCGACGCCGATGACTTTAATCACCGCGTCATTGGTTAGTTCCATTGGTTCAAACATAGTTTCTCTCCGTTTTGTGCCTGTCGCTGCGAGATCATAAAAAGATTACTCAGCATGATCTCTTTGTTGAAACATTAAAACTCTTTTCTCAGCCAGCTATTGATGCGTTTAAACCAATTGCCCACCGAGGCGCGTTTTTCTACTTCCGTCTCACCGCTCAGGTGAGACTCTTTTCCATAGTGCAGCAGACCTACCGCCGTCGAGTAGTAAGGCTCCTGCGCATAATCCGTCAGACCCGTGATGTTCAAGGGTTGGCCGATGCGTACCTGAGTGTGGAACACCCGTTGCGCACAGGCTGCCAGGCCATCAATCTGGGCGGCGCCACCGGTCAGCACGATACCTGCCGCCAGATGATGCTTCACCCCTTGCTGACGCAGTTGCTCCTGCAATTGCAAAATTTCATCGTTAACCAGATTCAACAGTTCGGTGTAGCGTGGCTCAATGACTTCAGCCAGCGTCTGTCTTTGCAGACTGCGCGGAGGACGTCCCCCGACGCTAGGCACCTCTACATTCTCATCCTTGCTAACAATCGACCCAAGCGCACAGCCGTGTCGAACTTTAATCGCTTCCGCGTCGGTCGGCGGCGTGCCGAAGGCGTAGGCGATATCGCTGGTGACCACGTTCCCGGCATAAGGGATCACTTTGGTGTGGCGCAGCGCACCGCCGGTGTACACCGCCATATCCATGGTGCCGCCGCCGATATCCACCACGCAAACGCCGAGTTCGCGTTCATCTTCGGTCAGCACCGCGTAGCTCGCGGCCAGACCGGCGAAAATAAGTTGGTCAACTTTCAGGCCGCAACGTTCCACGGCCTTGACGATGTTCTTCGCCATATCGTTATGGCAGGTAATCAGATGCACCTTGGCCTGCATACGCACGCCGGACAGCCCAACCGGGTTTTTGATGCCTTCCTGATAATCGATGGCGTATTCCTGAGGAATCACGTGCAGAATGCGGTGTTCGTCGCGCACGCGCACCGATTTGGCGGTGTGCACCACGTTCTCCACGTCGTCCTGCGTCACTTCCTCTTCCGAGATCGGCACCATGCCGATTTCGTTCTGGCAGCTGATGTGTTTGCCCGACAGCGCCAGATACACCGAGGAAATCTGGCAGTCCGCCATCAGCTCGGCCTGATCGATGGCGCGCTGTACGCACTTCACCACCGACTCCAGGTCGTTTACGCCACCCTTATCCATACCGCGAGACGGGCAGCTGCCCACCCCGATAATGTTGACCATGCCATCGGGCAGAACTTCCCCTACCAACGCGGAGACTTTTGCAGTACCGATCTCCAGTCCAACTACCAGTTTTCTGTCCGTCGACTTGATCATTGTTGTTTTGCCTGTGCCTGATTCTGTTGCTGATTACTGTTTTGCTGACCGCCAAGCGCCTGCGGATCGACCAACACCGGAGCCCACCCTACCGAAGCGCCGGACTCGTAGCGCAGATCGACATAGCTGACACGCTTGCTCTCCGCCTGGCCCTGCTGCTGCAATACCGGGTAAAGCTCGATAAACCGCTGCAAACGCCCGTTGCGATCATCGCGCCCCAGCTCAAGCCGGACATCGTTGTCCAGCGCCAGCTGCCAGGAATGGCGCGCGGTCATCGCCGCCATTTTCAGCGTATATTTGCTGGCCGCCAACGAAGCGCTCATCGCCCGATAGCCTTCCAGCACATCCTGCTCGCTCCCTTCCGGCCCGTAGAGCAGCGGCAACTTCTGTTTGCCCGCCCGCTCCGCCGGCACGCTGAACGCTTTGCCCTCGGCGTCCACCATGTGCAAATCGTTCCAGCGCGCCACCGGGACGTACTCCACCAGATGGATCTTCAGCTCATCCGGCCATTGTTTGCGCACGCTGGCCTGCTTGATCCACGGCAGACGCTCGATCTGCTGCTGGATGACGTCCACATCCTGCGTCATAAAGGTGCCGGGCGCGCCCAGCGCCAGGATCGCCTGACGAATATCATCGTTGGTGGTGTAGTGGCGTTCGCCGGTCACCACCAGCCTTGAGAGCGGCAGGCGACTGGCGTCTTTCATCCAGCCAAGCACCGCCCAACCGCTCCACACGACCGTTCCCAACACCATCAGCAGGAAAATCATTCCCGCCAACTGGGTTCCATTGCTGCGGCGCGGGCCGTTATCGACCTCGCGATCGCGCGCATTCAGGGCAGCTTGCGACATATCAGTCGGCCAACTCCAAAATTCTCGCCACCAACTGCGAGAAGCTTAATCCAAACTGGCGCGCCGCCATCGGCACCAGGCTATGACTGGTCATGCCCGGAGAGGTGTTCACCTCAAGCAGATAGAAGCTGCCATCGCTGTCTTGCATCACGTCGACGCGGCCCCAGCCGCTGCAGTCCAGGCCGCGATAGGCGCGCAGCGCCAACGCCGCCATCTCGGCTTCCTGCTCGGCGCTCAAACCGCTCGGGCAGAAGTACTGCGTGTCATCCGAAATGTACTTGGCCTGGTAGTCGTAAAACACGCCGGCCGGCTGGATGCGGATCGACGGCAGCACCTGGTCGCCCAGCATCGCTACGGTGTATTCCGGGCCGCTCAGCCACTTCTCCACCAGCACATCGTCGTCATGACGGAAGGCCTCTTCCAGCGCGGCTTCCAACGCGGCGCTCTCGGTGACCTTGCTCATGCCGACGCTGGAGCCTTCTCGGCTCGGCTTGACGATCAGCGGCAGGCCGAGATCCGCCACGCGCGCCAGCAGCGCCGCTTTTTCAGCGCCGAGATACAGCTGGCGATTCAGCGCCACGTAAGGCGCCACCGGCAAGCCCATCGACTGCCACACCATCTTGGTGCGCCATTTGTCCATGGTCAGCGCCGAGGCCATCACGCCGCTGCCGGTATAAGGCAGCTCGAGGAACTCCAGCAGCCCCTGCAGGGTGCCGTCCTCGCCGCCGCGGCCATGCAGCGCGATAAACACTTTGGTGAACCCCTGCTCTTTCAGCTGGGTCACCGGGAAATCGCGGGTATCGACGCCGTGCGCATCGATACCGGCTTCGCGCAACCCGGCCAGCACCGCGGCGCCGGATTGCAGGGAAACGTCACGTTCAGCGGAGGTGCCGCCCAGCAGAACTGCAACTTTATCAGCCATGGTGCTCCTCCTCTTTCTTCGGCGGCTGCAGCTTCAGCTCGGCCAGTTTACGGGCGATTTTGCCCACGTTGCCGGCGCCTTGCACCAGCACCAGGTCCTCATCCTGCAGCAGCTGCGCCAGGGTTTCCGGCACGGTATCGGCATCGGAAACCAGGATCGGATCCAGCTTGCCGCGGCTGCGGATGGTGCGGCACAGCGAACGGCTGTCCGCGCCCGGGATCGGCGCTTCGCCGGCGGCGTACACGTCGAGCATCAGCAGCACATCCACCTGCGACAGCACGTTGGCGAAATCGTCGTACAGATCGCGGGTGCGCGTATAACGGTGCGGCTGGAAGATCATCACCAGACGCTTGTCCGGCCAGCCGGCGCGCGCCGCTTTCAGCGTGGCGTCCACTTCGGTCGGATGGTGGCCGTAGTCGTCCACCAGCATCGCGCTGCCCGCTTTGCCGTTGACCGGCTCCAGCGGGAACTCGCCGAGGAAATCGAAGCGGCGCCCGGTGCCCTGGAAGCCCGCCAGCGCGCGCAGGATATCTTCGTCGTCGATGCCTTCTTCGGTCGCTACCGCTACCGCCGCTGCGGCGTTCAACGCATTGTGGCGGCCCGGCGCGTTCAGCGTCACCGTCAGCAACGGCTTGTCCTGACGGCTCAGGGTAAAGTGCCCCTGCGGCCCAATCTGCCGGTAGTCTTCGATGCGCACATCGGCATCTTCACTGAAGCCATAGGTGGTGATGTGGCGACCCACGCGCGGCAACAGCTCGCGCACTACCGGATCGTCGATGCACATCACCGCGCGGCCGTAGAACGGCAAGTTGTGCAAGAAATTGATAAACGTCTGCTTCAGGTTCTCGAAGTCGCCCTGGTAGGTGTCCATGTGGTCGGCTTCGATGTTGGTGACCACGGCCACCATCGGCTGCAGATGCAGGAACGACGCATCGCTCTCATCCGCTTCCGCGATCAGATAACGGCTGGACCCCAGACGCGCGTGGGTGCCCGCCGCCTTCACCAGCCCGCCGTTGACAAAGGTCGGGTCCAGGCGGGCTTCGGCGTAAATGCTCGAGACCATCGCCGTGGTGGTGGTTTTGCCGTGCGTGCCGGCGATAGCGATGCCGTGGCGAAAACGCATCAGCTCCGCCAGCATCTCTGCGCGGCGGATCACCGGGATGCGCGCTTCACGGGCGGCGACGATCTCCGGGTTGTCGGCGGAGATGGCGGTAGACACCACCACCACGCTCGCATCCAGCACGTTTTCCGGACGGTGATTGAAGTAAATCGTCGCCCCGAGCGCGCTCAACTGTTGGGTGACCGGATTCGGCGCCAGGTCGGAGCCGCTGATCTGATACCCTTCGTTTGCCAACACTTCGGCGATACCACCCATGCCGGCACCACCGATGCCGACAAAGTGAATGTGCCGGACGCGACGCATCTCGGGCACGATAGTACGTAGTTTCGCCAGTTGTTGTGTATTCATCACTCTCTCTAATCCGGATCCGGTACCCCGGCCCTACATCACATTGCTTTTATTCAGGTTCGGCGCACCGAACCCCTGCACTCGTTACTTGGCGAGCCGCACCAGCTCCGCCGCCACGCGCTCGGTGGCGTCCGGAATGGCGACCGCGCGCGCTTTCTCGGCCATGGCCAGCAGCGTCTTGCGATCCCAGCTCGCCAGCAGTTCGGCCACCACATCGGCGTTGAACTGCGGCTGTTCGATAATCTTCGCCGCGCCGGCTTCTTCCAGCGGGCGCGCGTTCCAGTACTGCTGACGATCCTTATGCATGAACGGCACGAAGATCGCCGGCAGCCCCGCCGCCGCGATTTCGCTGACGGTCAACGCGCCGGAGCGGCAGACCACCACGTCGGCCCAGGCGTAGGCGGCGGCCATGTCGTCGATGAACTCGGTCACCTTGTGCTGCGTCTGCCCTACCCTTTCGTAGTCGCGCAGCACCGTTTCCAGCGCGCCCTTGCCAACCTGATGCCAGAGCGTAATTCTATCGCCCAAACGCGCCGCGACTTCAGGAACTGTCTGATTCAGCACGCGCGCGCCCTGACTTCCGCCAATCACCAGCACGCGGATCGGGCCTTCGCGCCCCTGCAACCGCTCCGCCGGCAGCGGCAGCGCCAACACGTCGGTGCGCACCGGGTTGCCCACCACCTCGGCGTTCGGGAACGCGCCGGGGAAGGCCTGCATCACTTTGGCGGCGATGCGCGCCAGCCAGCGGTTGGTCAAGCCGGCGATGCCGTTCTGCTCGTGCAGCACCACCGGGATGCCGCACTGCCAGGCCGCCAGGCCGCCGGGGCCGGAAACGTAACCGCCCATCCCCAGCACAACATCCGGCTGATAGCTGCGCATGATGGCTTTCGCCTGGCGCACCGCCTGCCAGATCCGCAGCGGCGCAGTCAGCTGGGCCTTCAGGCCTTTGCCGCGCAGGCCGGAGATGCGGATAAAATCAATCTCGATCCCGTGCTTCGGCACCAGATCGGCTTCCATTCGGTCTGCGGTTCCGAGCCAGCGCACCTGCCAGCCCTGCGCCATCAGATGATGCGCGACCGCCAGCCCCGGGAACACGTGCCCGCCTGTACCGCCTGCCATCACCATTAAACGCTTAGGTTTCCCGCTCATCCCTTACCTCTTCACAAACGCCTGAGCCTTGGTCAGGCGCGTTTCATAATCAATTCGCAGCAACAGCACGATGGCCGTCGACATAATCAGCAAACTTGAACCGCCGTAACTGATCAGCGGCAGCGTCAGACCTTTGGTCGGCAGCATGCCCGCCGCGGCGCCGACGTTAACCAGCGCCTGGAAGCTGAACCATACGCCGATCGCGCAGGCCAGGAAGCCGGAGAAGCGTTGGTCGATCTCCAGCGCGCGGCGCCCAATGGACATCGCGCGAAAAGCGACGAAGAATACCATTAACAGGGCTAAAACCACACCGATATAGCCCAGTTCTTCACCCAAAATGGAGAAGATGAAGTCGGTGTGCGCTTCCGGCAAATACTCGAGTTTCTGCACCGAGTTGCCGAGCCCCTGCCCCCAGAACTCGCCGCGGCCAAACGCCATCAGCGACTGGGTCAGCTGGTAGCCGCTGCCGAACGGGTCGGCCCACGGGTTCCAGAACGAGGTCACGCGGCGCATACGGTACGGTTCCGCGATGATCAGCAGCACCACGGCGAACACGCCGGAGCCGATGATCGCCAGGAATTGCCACATTTTCGCGCCGGCCAGGAACAGCATCGCCAGCGTGGTGATGAACAGCACCACCACGGTACCGAGGTCCGGCTGCGCCAGCAGCAGCACCGCCAGCACCACCATCACGCCCATCGGCTTGCAGAAGCCCCAGAAGTTGCTGCGCACCTCTTCCACCTTGCGCACCAGATAGCTCGCCAGGTAGCAGAACAGCGACAGCTTGGACAGCTCCGCCGGCTGAATACGCAGCGGGCCGAGCGCGATCCAGCGCGAGGCCCCGTTTACCGAGCTCCCCACCACCAGCACGATCAGCAGCATCACGATCGACATCAGCAGCATCACGTTGCTGTAACGCTGCCAAACTTCCATCGGGATACGCAGCGTCACCAGCGACAGACCGAACGCCAAGCCGAGGTACAGCGCGTCACGTTTGGCGAACAGGAACGGATCGTCCGCCAGACGTTGGCCGATCGGCATCGACGCCGAGGTCACCATCACGAAGCCGATGAATGCCAACCCGAAGGTCAGCCACAGCAGGGTGCGATCGTACAGCACCATGTTGACCGCATCGTTGTCGCGCGCGCCGGTCACCCAGTCTTTCATCCGTTCTGTCAGCCCGAAGTTCGGCAAGCGTAGTTTCATCCGCCAAGCTCCTGCGCCAGGCGGGCGAACTCATCGCCGCGCACTTCAAAATTACGGAACTGATCGAGGCTGGCGCAGGCCGGTGACAGCAACACCATATCGCCGGGCTGTACGCGGCCGGCGATGGTGCGCATCGCCTGCTCCATGGTCTCGGTCAACGTCGCCACGTCCGGCCGCAGCTGTGCCAGCTGGGCGCCGTCGCGGCCAAAGCAGTACAGACGCACGTTGTCGCCCTGCAGATAGCGCGCCAGCGGCGAGAAATCGGCGGACTTGCCGTCACCGCCCAGCAGCAGATGCAACGTGCCGTCTACCTGCAGGCCGTTCAGCGCCGCTTCGGTGCTGCCGACGTTGGTGGCTTTGGAATCGTTGATCCAACGCACGCCGTTGTTCTCCCAGGCCAGCTGGAAGCGGTGCGCCAGGCCGGTGAAGGTGGTCAGCGCCTTCAGGCTGGACGCGCGCGGAATATTGACCGCATCCGCCAACGCCAGCGCCGCCAGGGCGTTGGTGTAATTGTGGCGGCCGGTCAGTTTCATCTCGCGCGTATTCAGCACTTTCTCACCGCGCACCCGCAGCCAGGTTTCCCCCTGCTGACGGTTCAGGTGATAGTCGCCCACGTCGGCGCCGAAGCTGACGCAGCGCTCGTCGGCGCCGCGCACCGGCATGGTCAGCGCGTCGTCGGCGTTCACCACGCACACCGCGGCGTTTTCATACACGCGCAGCTTGGCGCCGCGATACTGCTGCAGGCCGAACGGATAGCGATCCATATGATCTTCGGTCACGTTCAGGATGGTCGCCGCCGCCGCCCGCAGGCTATACGTCGTTTCCAGCTGGAAGCTGGACAACTCCAGCACGTAAAGCTGGCACTCCTGGCGCAGCAGGCTCAGCGCCGGCAGGCCGATATTGCCGCCCACGCCCACCGCCCAACCGGCGGCTTTCGCCATCTCGCCCACCAGGGTGGTGACGGTGCTTTTGCCGTTGGAGCCGGTGATCGCCACGATCGGCGCCTGCGCTTCACGGCAGAACAGTTCGACGTCGCCGACGATTTCCACGCCGGCGTCCGCCGCGGCGCTCAATGCCGGGGTCGCCAGCGCGACGCCCGGGCTGGCGACGATCAGATCCGCCGCCAACAGCCAATCCTGATTCAGATCGCCCAGATGGCGCTCCACGCTTTCAGGCAGTTTGTCCAACCCTGGCGGCGCGATACGGGTATCCATCACGCGCGGCGTTACGCCGCGCGCCATGAAGAAATCGACACAGGACAGGCCGGTGAGGCCCAATCCGATGATGACGACTTTTCTACCCTGATAGTCTGCCATGATTAACGCACCTTCAGCGTTGCCAGGCCAATCAGCACCAGCATCAGCGAAATGATCCAGAAGCGCACGATAACGCGCGGTTCCGGCCAGCCTTTCAATTCATAGTGGTGGTGAATCGGCGCCATGCGGAAAATGCGTTGCCCGCGCAGCTTGAACGATCCCACCTGCAGGATCACCGACAGCGTCTCTACCACGAACACGCCGCCCATGATCACCAACAAGAACTCCTGGCGCAGCAGCACCGCGATGGTGCCCAGCGCGCCACCCAGCGCCAACGACCCGACGTCACCCATAAACACCTGGGCCGGGTAGGTGTTGAACCACAGGAACCCGAGGCCGGCGCCGACGATGGCGGTACACACGATCACCAGCTCACCGGCATGACGCAGATACGGAATATGCAGGTAGTTGGCGAAGTTCATGTTACCGGTCGCCCAGGCCACCAGCGCAAAGCCGGCCGCCACGAATACCGTCGGCATGATCGCCAAGCCGTCCAGGCCATCGGTCAGGTTGACCGCGTTGCTGGTGCCGACGATGACGAAATAGGCCAGCAGGATATACAGCAGGCCCAGCTGCGGCATCACGTCCTTAAAGAACGGCACAACCAGCTCGGTGGCTGGCGTGTCTTTTCCTACGGCGTACATGGCGAATGCGACAATCAGCGCAATCACCGACTGCCAGAAATACTTCCAGCGGGCGATCAGCCCTTTGGTGTCCTTACGCACCACCTTGCGGTAGTCGTCGACGAAACCGACGATGCCGTACCCCACCAGCACGAACAGCACGCACCAGACATACGGGTTGGACGGGTAAGCCCACATCAGCACCGAAATGGTGATGGAGGTCAGGATCATGATGCCGCCCATGGTCGGCGTGCCGCGCTTGCTGAAGTGCGACTCGGGGCCGTCGTTGCGCACCACCTGGCCGAAGGACATTTCTTGCAGGCGCTTGATCACCCGCGGACCCATCCACAGCGACAGGAACAGCGCGGTCAGCAGGCTGACAATGGCTCGGAACGTCAGATAAGAAAAGACGTTGAAGCCTGAGTAATACTTGACCAAATGCTCGGCCAGCCAAACTAACATGGTGCTTTCTCCTGTAACGCGCGTACTACCTGCTCCATTGCGGCACTACGTGAACCTTTGATTAACACGGTAATGACCGCATGTTCCGACAGTAATTCCGCCACGCGCGCGATCACTGCTGTCTTGTCCTGATAATGTTCGCCGTTGCCGGAGGCTTCGCTCAGCACGCGGCTCAAACCGCCGACGCTGATCACTTTGTCGACCCCGGCCAGACGGGCGGCTTCGCCCACCTGACGGTGACACTCTTCCGCTTCCGCACCCAGCTCGGCCATATCGCCGACCACCATCACGCGGTAGCCCGGCATCTCTGCCAGCACCTGCGCCGCCGCGGTCATCGACCCGACGTTGGCGTTATAGCTGTCGTCCAGCAGCAGCTTGCCTTCGGCCAGCGCCACCGGGAACAGACGCCCCGGCACCGCCTGCAGCTGTTTCAGCCCCTGACGCACCGCTTCGAGGGTGGCGCCCACCGACATCGCCAGCGCCGTCGCCGCCAGCGCATTGGCCACGTTGTGGCGCCCCGGCAGCGGCAGCGCGATCTCGGCGGTGCCGAACGGGCTGTGCAGCGTGAACTGCGTGCCCGCGCCGTTTACCCGCACGTCGTCCGCGAAGAAGTCCACGCCTGCGGCGGCCTGCGGCGAGAAGCACCAGACGGTTTTGCCGCCCAGCATGTTCTGCCAGTGCGGCCAGTCGTTGTTATCGGCGTTGATGATCGCCACGCCGTCGGCCGGCAGGCCGGTAAAGATTTCACCTTTCGCCTGGGCGACGCCGGCCAGCGAGCCAAAGCCTTCCAGGTGAGCCGCCGCCAGGTTGTTCACCAAAGCGGTCTGCGGCCGCGTCAATGCGGTGGTGTAAGCAATTTCGCCAATGTGGTTAGCGCCCAGCTCAATCACGGCAAAATCATGCTGCGGTTCCAGACGCAGCAACGTCAGCGGCACGCCGATGTCGTTATTGAAGTTGCCGGCGGTATACAGCACTTCGCCGCATTCGCGCAGAATGGCGGCGGTCATTTCTTTCACCGATGTCTTGCCCGAGGAGCCGGTCAGCGCCACCACGCGCGCCGGCACCTGCTGACGCACCCAGGCGCCAAGCTGCCCCAGCGCCAGACGGGTGTCTTGCACCACCAGCTGCGACACGTCCACCAATAAGCGCTTACTGACCAGCAGCGCCCCGGCGCCTGCGGCTACGGCATCCGCCGCGAAGTCGTGAGCGTCGAAACGCTCGCCTTTCAGCGCCACAAACAGGCAACCGGCGGTCACCTTGCGGGTGTCTGTCGTCACCTCGACAATTTGGCAATCGGCGCCAATCAGCTCAGCGCTCAATACCTCAGCCAGTGTCTGAAGAGAGACAGGGATCATGCCAGCACCCCCAGCAGTCGGGCGACCGTCGTGCGGTCGGAGTAATCCAGGCGGCGGTTGCCTACCAATTGGTAATCTTCGTGGCCTTTGCCCGCCACCAACACCACATCCTGTTCCTGCGCCTGCATGATGGCGCTGGTTACCGCTTCGGCGCGGCCGTGGATCACCAGCGCCTGCCCGGCGTCCAGCAATCCGGTCAGGATGTCGTTGATAATCGCGCGCGGCTCTTCGGTACGCGGGTTGTCATCGGTGATCACCACGCGATCGGCGAACTGTTCGGCGATGCCGCCCATCAGCGGACGCTTGCCCTTGTCGCGATCGCCGCCGCAGCCGAACACGCACCACAGCTGCCCCTGGCAGTGCAGGCGCGCGGCTTCCAGCGCTTTCTCCAGCGCATCCGGCGTGTGGGCGTAATCCACCACTACCGTCGGTTTGCCCGGCGCGTTAAACACTTCCATGCGGCCGCAGACCGGCTGCAGACGGCTGCCGGTTTCCACCAGCGCCTCCAGCGGATAGCCCAGCGACAGCAGCGTCGCCAAGGCCAACAGCAGGTTGCTGACGTTGAACGCGCCCATCAGGCGGCTTTCGATCTCGCCGTCGCCCCAGCTGGAGCTGAAGCGAACGGTGGCGCCGTTGTCGTGATAGTCGACCGCCGTGGTTTTCAGCCAGCGGCCGTGGCCGCCCGGCTGCAGGTTGCCCTGCATCGTCACCGCCACCGCATCCGGCAGCTTGCTCAGCCAGCGCTGACCGACTTCATCGTCGGCGTTGATGATCGCCTGCCCCACGCTGTGGGCGGCGAACAGCGACCATTTGGCCGCCTCGTAATTGGCCATATCACCGTGGTAATCCAGGTGATCGCGGCTCAGGTTGGTGAAGACCGCCGCGGCGAACGGCAGCGCCGCCACCCGGTGTTGCACCAGACCGTGCGAAGAAACTTCCATGGCGGCGAAGGTCGCGCCCTGTTCCGCCAGCTCGTTTAATACGTGTTGAACATCCACCGCAGAACCGGTGGTATTCTCGGTCGGGCACACCTGGCCCAGCAGGCCGTTGCCGACGGTGCCCATCACCGCGCTGGTTTCGCCCAGCAGTTGGCTCCACTGCGCCAGCAGCTGCGTAGTGGTGGTTTTGCCGTTGGTGCCGGTCACGCCGACCAGACGCAGACGCTCGCCCGGCTGGTGGTAAAAACGCCCGGCCAGCGCGGAAAGGCGCTGGTTCAGTTGGCTCAGGTAGATCACCGGCACGCCGTGCATTTCAACGATGGCGCCGTCTTCGGCCTGACCGTCAGCTTCGGCGATCACGGCGGCGACGCCCTGCGCGATGGCCTGCGGAATATAGCGGCGTCCATCCGTTTGATGGCCGACAACGGCGACAAACAGATCCCCGGCAGCCGCCACACGGCTGTCTAATGTCATTTCCCGCAGCGCGCGCCCGGGTGCCGTCGGCACCCACGGGGCGAGTAAGTCGCGCAAATTACGATCTGCCACCTGAACCCTCTTTCTTGTTAATCACTAATTCGCTTTTGTCACCGGTAGGCAACGCGTCAGGCTCGACGTTCATGGTGCGCAATACGCCACCCATGATGGCGCCGAACACCGGCGCGGAGATTGCGCCACCATAGTATTTCCCACCCTGCGGGTCGTTGATGACGACCACCAGGGCAAAACGGGGGTTACTTGCCGGCGCGACGCCGGCGGTATAAGCGATGTATCGGTTGACGTATTTGCCGTCCGGGCCCACTTTTTTCGCGGTACCGGTTTTGATGGCGATACGGTATCCCTTGATGGCGGCTTTCACGCCGCCGCCGCCCGGCAAGGCCACGCTTTCCATCATGTGCACCACGGTGCGCACCAGAGGTTCAGGGAAAACGCGCTCGCCGGCGACCGGAGGGTCAACCTTGGTGATCGACAATGGGCGATACACGCCCAGGCTGCCGATCGTTGCATAGACTCGCGCCAACTGTAACGGAGTTACCATCAGCCCGTAGCCGAAAGAGAAGGTGGCCCTCTCTATGTCAGACCACCGTTGTTTTTTTGGGTATATGCCACTGCTTTCTCCGACCAGCCCCAAATTGGTCGCTTTTCCCAGCCCAAAACGAGAGTAAGTATCTACTAACGCTGAGGACGGCATCGCTAACGCCAGCTTTGAAACACCGACGTTACTCGACTTCTGCAAGATCCCGGTCAATGACAGCTCCGAGTATCGCGCCACGTCTTTGATCTCGTGGCCCTGAATGCGGTACGGGATGGTGTTCAGCACGCTGTTTTCTCTCACCACGCCGTTTTGCAGCGCGGTCATCACCACCATCGGCTTCACGGTTGAACCGGGTTCAAAAATATCGGTGATAGCACGGTTACGCATGGTCTCTTTCGGCGTACCGGCCATGTTGTTCGGGTTGTAAGACGGGCTGTTGGCCATCGCCAGCACTTCGCCGGTGTTCACGTCGATCAGCACCGCAGTGCCCGACTCGGCCTTGTTGAACGCCACCGCGTTGTTCAGCTCGCGATACACCAGCGCCTGCAGGCGTTCATCGACGCTCAGCACCAGGTTGTGCGCCGCCTGGCTGTCGACGGAGGAAATATCTTCGATCACCCGGCCGAAGCGGTCCTTACGCACCGTTCTCTCGCCCGGTTGCCCGGTCAGCCAGCGGTCGAAGCTCTTCTCGACGCCTTCGATGCCTTGCCCGTCGATATTGGTCACGCCGATGATATGCGACGTCACCTGCCCCGCCGGATAGTAACGGCGCGACTCCTGCCGCAGGTAGATCCCCGGCAGCTTGAGTTTGTGGATGTAGTCGCCGATCGCCGGGTTCACCTGGCGCGCCAGATAAACGAAGCGCCCTTTCGGGTTAGCGTTGATGCGGTTTGAGAGTTGATCCAGCGGGATGTTCAGCGCATCGGAAAGCGCTTTCCAACGGCTGTCCAGCGTGATGCCGCCGCGCTCGTTCAGCTCTTTCGGATCCGCCCACACCGCATTGACCGGCACGCTGACCGCCAACGGCCGGCCGGCGCGATCGCTGATCATGCCGCGCGCGGTCGGCACTTCCTGCACGCGTAGCGAACGCATGTCGCCTTCTTTCACCAGACGATCGGGGTTGATGACCTGCAGGTACGCGACGCGCAGCATCAGGCCAACCATCGCCAGCAAAATGCAGCCGCACAGCAACGCAAAACGCCAGCTGACAAAGCTGGCCTGATCTTCCTGGCGTCTCAACTTACCGGGGCGCGCTGCTTTCATGCGTTTCCTTTCTACTCCGTGTCATTATTCCGGTTAAACCATTCATTGTTTAACGATGATATTTTCCTGCGATGGATCAACGTGTTGCATCTGCAGTTTTTCTGTCGCGATACGTTCAACCCGGCTGTGATCGCCGAGGGCGTTCTCTTCTAAAATCAGGTTGCGCCACTCGATATCCAGCGCATCGCGCTCCAGCACCAGCTGTTCGCGCTCGGCGGTCAGCAGGCGGGTGCGGTGCGCGGTGGTCACCACGAAAACCGCGGAGACCAGTGACGCAATCAGTAAAATCAGGGGGATCTTGGCATTGCGCAGCAGATCGCCGCCAATCACCCCGACCAGGCCGTGACGTTCGTTGCCAATCACGCGGGCATCCTCTCAGCAATACGCAGCACCGAGCTGCGCGCACGCGGGTTGTCCGCCACTTCCGCTTCCGACGGCATCATTTTGCCCAGCGCTTTCAGCGTTCGCCCGCCCATGCTGCGCAGTTGCTCTTCGGTCAACGGAATGCCCGCCGGCACCTGGGCGCCGCGGCTGTGGTGACGCATAAAGCGTTTGACGATGCGGTCTTCCAGCGAGTGGAAGCTGATGATCGACAAACGGCCCCGTGGGGCCAGCACTTCCAGCGCGCCGTCGAGCGCACGCTCGATCTCTTCCAGCTCGCTGTTGATATAGATGCGGATCGCCTGGAAGCTGCGCGTCGCCGGATGCTTGTGCTTTTCACGGAACGGGCTGGCATCGGCAATCAGATCCGCCAACGCTTTGGTGCGCGTCATCGGCTCCACGCGGTTTCTTTCCACGATGGCGCGCGCGATGCGCTTGGCGAAACGCTCTTCGCCAAAGGTTTTCAGCACCCAGGCGATGTCGTCCGCTTCGGCCTTCATCAGCCACTCGGCGGCGGACAAACCGGTGGAGGGATCCATGCGCATGTCCAGCGGGCCATCGCGCATAAAGGAAAACCCGCGCTCTGCGTCGTCAAGCTGCGGCGAAGAAACGCCCAGATCGAGCAGAACGCCGTCGATCTTGCCCACCAATTCACGTTCCCGCACGTAGTGCGACAACTCGGAGAATGGGCCGTGTACGATGGTAAAACGAGGATCTTCAATAGATTTGGCGGCTGCAATCGCCTGAGGGTCACGGTCAATCGCCAGCAAGCGCCCTTCCGGCCCCAGCTGGGACAGAATCAGACGAGAATGGCCACCGCGACCAAAAGTACCGTCGATATATATGCCGTTGCTGCGGATGTTGAGGCCGTTGACGGCTTCGTCCAGCAGGACGGTGGTGTGTTTATAGTTTTCCAACATGCTTATAGCGACAAGTCCTGTAGCCGCTCAGACAACGGTTCCTGAGTCGACTGTTCAGCGTCAATATCATCCTTGACTTGTTGATACCAGGTCTGTTCATCCCACAGTTCAAACTTGTTGAACTGACCGACCAGCATCACTTCTTTCGTGAGTCCGGCGTGTTGCCGCAGCGTATTGGCGAGCAGCAAACGACCGGCACTATCCATCTGACACTCACTGGCATGCCCCAGCAACAGGCGCTGAACGCGGCGCTCGGCGGGATTCATGCTCGACAGACGTGATAATTTTTGTTCAATAATTTCCCATTCGGGCAAAGGATAAAGCAGCAGGCAGGGCTGATGGAGGTCAATGGTACAGACCATTTGGCCTTGCGATTCCTCGTTGAGCAATTCCCGATATCGGGTAGGTACGGCGAGCCGCCCTTTGCTGTCGAGGTTGACCATCGTCGCTCCACGGAACATTCCTGAGCTACCCCTTAGTGACCGTTTTCACCACTTTACCCCACAAATTCCCACACAATGGAGTTTACGGAGGGTATGAAAACCTTGTCAAGCCAGAGCGCCAGCGCTTTGGCAATATTTCTCTGGTCATTTTGGGAGCTGACTCGCGAAAGAAACTCTGATTATTCGACGATTAAAAATTAACACCATGATAAACGGAGAGAATTTTCTAAGCGGAAAGAATCTGATTAAAAACCTGACGAACTGGCGATTAATTAACTCATTACTTCCTTCTGCAAGCCATGTCTCATTTTTCAGCTCGGCAATCTCAGTGCGGTAACCGCTGGCGAGCCGCGCCCGCCAAGGCTCGGCGCCTGGCGAATCGATCGCGGAATAAGGCCATAACTCCTTGAGTTAATAACGCTCAATCGTTATTCACCGTAAAACCGGGCGCTATTTTACTTCAATTTGCACGGCCGTGATGAGGCCGCGAAAAAAATAAATGGCTCGGATATTACGAGCAGAAGTAATTTCGATTTAAATCAATTTGGTAAGATTATTCCCAAAATACCTGTTTACAATTATGGTTTCATTTTCTTACACCTTTATTTCCACAATTTCTGCCGGAAAAAATCTTCACTTGAAGCAAAAAATCGCAACCACATGTTTTTAATGAATTTATTTTAAAATGCCGATTTTAATCCCTCCGCCCTCACCTCTTCCCCGGTTCCGCGGGACAAAAACCGAACAAATGTTAAAAATAAAAATATAAACCTAGTTAAAAAACACAATGCAGCTTAGTACACTATAAAAAACGCAAAAACCCAGACTTAACATCCAATTATTAATAATTTAACAGCAGTTTAACCAAAGGGGATGACACATGCTTTCGCCTGCCGCTCACTGGCGTAGCGCCGCTGCCGATACGTTCGCACTGGTGGTGTACTGCTTTATCGCCGGCATGGCGATAGAAGTGTTGATCTCCGGCATGAGCTTTCAGCAATCCCTCTCTTCGCGCCTGCTGTCGATTCCGGTCAACATCCTGATCGCCTGGCCCTACGGCCGCTATCGCGATCTGTTTATCCGCACGGCGCGCCGCTGCCCGCGCGGCCAGTTCGTGCTGCGCAACCTCGCCGATCTGCTGGCCTACGTCAGTTTCCAGTCGCCGGTTTATGCCGCCATTCTGTGGAGCGTAGGCGCCGACGGCCCACAAATGCTGGCGGCGGTGACCAGTAATGCGCTGGTCTCCATGGCGATGGGCGTGGTGTATGGCTATTTCCTGGAATATTGCAGGCGGCTGTTCCGGGTGGCGGGCTATGTCTAAACCAGGAGCCCGCCAAAGCGAGCTCCCGTAGAGCGAACTATTTGCGGCTCAGGCTGCCGCGGCGGAACAGATTGCGGCGAATACGCGTCAAACCCGGCTTGGGTTTACGCGGTTCGTCCAGGCTGGCCAACACCAGCTCGAGCACGCGTTCGGCCACGTCGCGATGGCGCTGCGCCACCGCGAGCACCGGGCACTCGAGGAAATCCAACAGTTCATGGTCGCCGAAGGTGGCAATCGCCAGATCGGTAGGCAAACGGCCGCGTTGCTTCAGCGTCACGTCCATCACGCCCTGCAACAGCGAGAATGAGGTGGTGAACAGCGCCTGCGGCATCGGGTGCGTTTTCAGCCATTCGGCGAACAGCGCGCCGGCGGCTTCACGTTCATAGCTGTTGGCGTACAGGTAATCGACATGGCGGGGATCCTCTTGCCAGGCCTGACGGAAGCCCTGCTCGCGCAGGAAGCTCACCGAAAGCTCCGGCAAGGCGCCCAGATACAGCACCGATTCAGCCGGGAAGGTGCGCAGCTCCTGCGCCAGTGCAAAGGCGTCTTCCTGATCGGCCCCGACGACGCTGATGAAATGCTCGCGATCCAGCGCGCGGTCCAGCGCGATGATCGGCAGCGGATCGTTGGCCCAGCGTTGATAGAAAGGATGCTCCGGCGGCAAGGCGGTGGAGACGATGATGGCGTCCACCTGGCGCTGCAGCAGGTGCTCGATACAGCGCATTTCGTTGTCCGGCTGATCTTCGGAACAGGCGATCAGCAATTGGTAACCACGCTGGCGCGCCTGGCGCTCCAGGTAGTTGGCGATGCGGGTATAGCTGGTATTTTCCAGATCCGGGATCACCAGACCGATAGAACGGGTACGCCCGGCGCGCAGCCCCGCCGCGACGGCATTCGGGTGATAGTTATGCTCCCTGACCACGGCCATCACTTTCTCGACGGTTTTATCGCTGACACGATACTGCTTCGCCTTGCCGTTGATGACGTAACTGGCCGTCGTGCGCGAAACGCCCGCGAGACGCGCGATTTCATCCAGTTTCACATGAACCCCTTAATGACGCTGAAAATAGAAGTGAAGGCTGTGCTCGGATTAACCATGACATCCCGTGCGGTTATTCAATCCAGCCTCTGCGATCTAACAGCAGAAAACACTGCCTAGCAACCGCTTTTGCCGAAAGGTGCCAGCAATCGGGCAAAAAATACCGAAAAACAAAGGGCGCAGCCACGCCGCGCCCCTGATTATTCACCGCCAGACCGCACTCAGCGCATGATTTTGTCGCCACGCGACACGCCGACCACCCCGGAACGGGCCACTTCCACGATCTCCGCCACTTCACGCACCGCGCTCAGGAAGGCGTCGAGCTTGTCGCTGGTGCCAGCCAGCTGTACCGTGTACAGCGTCGCCGTCACATCCACGATCTGGCCACGGAAAATGTCGGCGCAGCGCTTCACCTCTTCACGGCCGTAGCCGCTGGCCTGCAGCTTCACCAGCATGATCTCGCGCTCAACGTGGGCGCCCTGCACCAGCTCGCTGACGCGCAGCACGTCCACCAGCTTGTGCAGCTGTTTCTCAATCTGCTCCAGCACTTTCTCGTCGCCGACGGTCTGGATAGTCATGCGCGACAGCGTCGGATCGTCGGTCGGCGCCACCGTCAGGCTCTCGATGTTATAACCGCGCTGGGAGAACAGCCCGACCACGCGCGACAAGGCGCCGGATTCGTTTTCCAGCAAGACAGATAAAATACGGCGCATGATCAGGTCCTCTCCGTTTTGCTAAGCCACATTTCGTCCATGCTTCCGCCGCGGATCTGCATCGGGTAAACATGTTCGGTTTCATCGACGGTCACGTCGACGAACACCAGCCGCTCTTTTTCCGCCAGCGCCTGCGCCAGCTTGCTTTCCAGCTCATCCGGCGTGCGGATGGCGATGCCGACATGGCCGTAAGCCTCGGCCAGCTTGACGAAGTCCGGCAGCGAATCCATGTAGGACTGCGAGTGACGGCCGGAATAAATCATGTCCTGCCACTGCTTTACCATGCCCAGATAGCGGTTGTTGAGGTTCACCACCACCACCGGCAGGTTATATTGCAGCGCGGTGGACAGCTCCTGAATATTCATCTGAATGCTGCCGTCGCCGGTCACGCACACCACGGTTTCCTCCGGCAACGCCAGCTTGACGCCCAGTGCCGCCGGCAGGCCGAAGCCCATGGTGCCGAGGCCGCCGGAGTTGATCCAGCGGCGCGGTTTATCGAACGGATAATAGAGCGCGGCGAACATTTGGTGCTGGCCGACGTCCGAGGTGACATACGCATCGCCTTTGGTCAGGCGGTGCAAGGTTTCGATCACCGCCTGCGGTTTGATGGTGCCGCTGTGCTTGTCGTAACCCAGGCAGTCGCGGGCACGCCACTGCTCGATAGACTGCCACCAGTCGCGCAGCGCGTCGTGATCCTGCGCTTTCTCGTCCTGTGCCAACAGCTCCAGCATCTGCACCAGCACCTGTTTGGCATCGCCGACGATCGGAATATCGGCGTCCACCGTTTTGGAGATCGAGGTCGGATCGATATCGATATGCAGCACGGTGGCGTCCGGGCAGTATTTGGCCAGATTGTTGGTGGTGCGATCGTCGAAACGCACGCCGACGGCGAAGATCACGTCAGCGTGATGCATGGTTTTGTTGGCTTCATAGGTGCCGTGCATGCCGAGCATGCCGACGCTCTGGCGGTGGGTGCCAGGGAAAGCGCCCAACCCCATCAGGCTGCTGGTCACCGGCAGGTTCAGCTGTTCCGCCAAGGCCAACAGTTCGGCTTCGCAACCGGCGTTGATCGCGCCGCCGCCGACGTACATCACCGGCTTTTTAGCCGCCAGAATGGTTTGCAGCGCGCGTTTTATCTGCCCGCGGTGGCCCTGCACCGTCGGGTTGTAAGAACGCATGCTCACGTCCTGCGGATAGGCATAAGGCATCCGCACCGCCGGGCCAACGATGTCTTTCGGCAGATCGATCACCACCGGGCCGGGGCGGCCGCTGGAAGCCAGGTAGAACGCCTTCTTCAACACCGCCGGGATGTCTTCGGTGCGTTTTACCAGGAAGCTGTGCTTCACCACCGGGCGCGAAATCCCCACCATATCGCACTCCTGGAAGGCGTCGTAGCCGATCAGCGAGCTGGGCACCTGCCCCGACAGCACCACCATCGGGATCGAGTCCATATAGGCGGTGGCGATACCGGTAATGGCGTTGGTGGCGCCGGGGCCAGAGGTCACCAGCACCACGCCCACTTCACCGGTGGCGCGTGCGTAGCCGTCGGCCATGTGCACCGCCCCCTGCTCGTGGCGCACCAGAATATGATCGATCCCTCCAACCGTATGCAGGGCGTCGTAGATATCGAGCACCGCCCCGCCGGGGTAGCCGAATACATGCTTAACGCCCTGATCGATCAACGATCGGACGACCATCTCGGCTCCTGACAACATCTCCATGGGTTTGCCTCCAGGCTTGCTTATTCTTCTCTGGCGCCGGAACGTAGCGCCTGCTGCGGGGCAATGCCCCAAAGTTTTTATGGGTTGTCGCTATCGAATTAACATAACGTCAGAATTTGGGGCAGGCAAACGACAAAATGGCTTAGCGGAGGCATGGTTATTGCCAAGCGGCTGGATATCACGGCATTATAAAAACAATGCGCTAGCCGCAGGGTTGTCAGGCTAGGCATTGTTTCGAACAGAGGGAAAATTACAGAACTAAATCAGGTGAAGGATATGCCGATTTTTTCGCCGGGCACATGGCCCGGCGGCGGCGTCATGCCTGTTCCTGGTACATTGAATCGATTTCGCGCTGATAGCGCTGCAGGATCACTTTGCGGCGCAGCTTCAGCGTTGGCGTGAGCTCTCCCAGCTCCATGGAAAAGGCCGCCGGCAGCAGCGTGAACTTCTTCACCTGTTCGAAGCGCGCCAGCTCCTTTTGCATCTCGCGCAGACGCTTTTCGAACATCTCGAGGATTTCACCGTTGCGCAGCAGCTCCAGGCGATCCTGATACTTCAGATTGACTGACTTCGCATACTCTTCCAGCGACTCAAAGCACGGCACGATCAGCGCGGAAACGAACTTGCGCGCATCGGCGATGATCGCCACCTGCTCGATAAAGCGATCCTGCGCCAGCGTGCCTTCCAGCATCTGCGGCGCGATGTATTTGCCGCCGGAGGTTTTCATCAAATCCTTCAGCCGTTCGGTGATGAACAGGTTGCCCTCTTCATCGATCGCCCCGGCGTCGCCGGTTTTCAGCCAGCCGTCCTCGGTAAAGGTCGCGGCGGTTTCCAACGGTTTGTTGAAATAGCCGCGCATCACGATCGGCCCGCGCACCTGGATTTCATTTTCCTCGCCAATGCGCACCTCGACCTCAGGCAGCGGTTTGCCGATAGAGCCGAAGCGGAAATGCCCCTCTTCCCAGCAGGAGACGGTGGCGCAGGTTTCGGTCATGCCGTAACCGTACTTGATGTTGACGCCCATCGCCTGGAAAAACAGGATCACATTGTCGTCCAGCTTGGCGCCCGCCGCCGGCAAAAAGCGCACCCGGCCGCCGAGGATACCGCGCAGCTTGCTCAACACCAGCTTGTCGGCCCAGCGGTGGGTGAAGTCGAACACTTTGCCCAACGGTTTGCCGGCCCGCTCCTGCAGGAATTTGCGCTCGCCGCAGACGATCGCCCAGTGGAACAACGCACGGCGCAGCCAAGGGGCGCGCGCCACTTTTTCATGCACCGCGCTGAAAATCTTCTCGTAGAAACGCGGCACCGCACACATCAGCGTCGGGCGGATCTGCCCCATAGCTTCCCGCACCCAGTCGGTATTCGGCAGGAAGACGTTCTGCGCGCCGGAATGCATCACAAAGAAGCTCCAGGCCCGCTCGAACACGTGCGACAGCGGCAGGAAGCTGAGCGACACATCCTCTTCGCCGACCGTCAGCCTTTCATCATGCAGGTAGAGCTGCGCCGCCAGGTTGCGGTAGTCCAGCATCACCCCTTTCGGCTCGCCGGTAGTACCCGAGGTATAAATCAGGGTGAAGAGATCCTGCAGGTCGCACTCTTCAATACGCTGCCGACGTTGAGCGGCAAAAGCCGCCGGATCGGCAGCGCGCTCGAAGGCGCTCAGATGCTGTGCGATCTCGCAGCCGCGCAGATCGGCCCCCTCGTCGAAGACGATAATGTGCCGCAGCTGTGGGCAGACGCCGCGCAGCGCGATGGCGGCGTCAAGCTGCGCCTGCTCACCGACGAACAGTATGCGGATGTCGGCGTCGTTGGTGACAAACGCCGCCTGCGCCGGCGTATTGGTGGAATAGAGCGGTACGCTGACGCCACGCAGGTGCAGGATCGCGAGATCGGTCAACGACCAGGCCATCGTGTTATTGGCGAAAATACCGATGCGTTCTTGCACTTCGACGCCCAGCCCCAGCAGCCCGGCGGCGATGCGATCAATGCGGGCGGCGGCCGCTCCCCAGGTCAGTTGCAACTCGCCGTTGGGCGACCATTGGCGAAAAGCTGTGCGATCGGCTCGGTGGGTGATTTGATGCTGTATACGATGGATCAGATGGTATTGCAGCAGATTAGTGATCATAGTGCTCTAAGCCTGAAATGAATCATACAGTTAAGCCTGAACGACGCCTTGCGGCCCTCATCTCAGCTTACACGTGTTTACTTTTTTCCGCGCAGTCTACCTACTCTCAGGCAGGGGGAAAAGCGATTTCAGCGTAGAAGTGTGAGCCAAAACTCAGGCCGGCTTTCGCGCTTTCATCAGTTGGACAGAACGGGAAGGAAAAGGTTTGACGGCGGCAATAAAACGCGGCCCATCCGGGCCGCCGCATCGAGTTAGTTTAAAATACTAGCCGGAAAGTAAAAATCAGAATATTAATTTATATTAATTATTTTTGCTGAACGAACAAACCCACTATGAAAATAAGTTATTTTATCGCCGTAAAACCAAGAAACATCTTAATAAAAACACAGATAGTTCTTAGTTTTTATCATGAGAAAAAAACGCTCAGTTGAATATTATCTTTATATGGCTCCCATTTTTTATCGATTTACTTTGGGTTACCCGCCTCAATCAGGACGGATTTCATCCACTGGTGCCCTTTATCCCGCTCGGAGGATTCATGCCAAGAAAGATAGCAGGTTGCTTTATTGTGATTGGCGCACAAAGGAACCGCCTTTATTTTCAACGCCTCCGTCTGTTGTCTCACCAGCCAGGCGGGTGCAATCGCCACCATCTCCGTTTGCGACACCATATTCAACACGCTGTAGAGATCCGTGCACTGCTGCGTCACGGCGCGCAGCATCGGTTCCTCTAAATAAAAAGGCTTACTGAACGATCCAAAACTTTCCAGGGATACCGCCGCGTGCTGTTCGGCCAGCATTTGCTCCGGCGTCGCCTCCTCGCCCATTCTCGGGTGCGCCTGCGCGGCCGCCAGCACTAATTCGTCGTCGAACATCGCCAAACTGCGAAACTCTGCCGATTCGAAACGGCTGTAGCCGATGACAAACTCGACGTCCTGATAACGCAATTGATGTTCGATATTATTGTTGATGTATGACTTTATTTGCAGGTTAAGCTGCGGCGCGATCTGTTTGACGTGATTGATTATCCCGGCGCCCAGGCGCAAATCGAGCGGACTGCACAGCGACAAGGAAAACGCTCGCGTGCTGGTCAGCGGCTCGAACTCGGCGCCCGGCAATTCATTCTGCACCAGCTGCAACGCTTGCCGCACCGGGCCAAACAGCTGCCTGGCCCGCATGGTGGGCTGGATCCCGCGCCCGCAGCGCACGAACAGTTCGTCGTTGAACATCACCTTCAGGCGCGCTACCGCGTTGCTCACCGCCGGCTGCGACATCCCTAGCGAATTAGCGGCTCGCGTAATATTTTGCATTTGCATCACGGCGTCAAACACCGTTAGCAAATTAAGATCGACGCTGCGCAAATGAATGTCCGCCGGCTCTTTGACCATAGTGATTTCTGAATCATATTCAGCCATATTTCACTCCACTAAATCCTGTGTAGATAATCTAATCCTTATGCTCGACAAACAATGAAACGCCGCATTGTCATATCTTTGCACGACAAATCCTGCCATTACCGTCATCAACCGATAAAAAACCTCGTGTTATCGACACGATATAAGTCGTATATGGAATACATGTCAGTAGTTTCTCCCGTCAGCGGGAAGAATGCCACCTGGGTAGTACTAATAATTAGGTATCAACAATGATTAATACAACTAAACAACATAGCTGCACTGTATGAGACAAACTATAAAAACACATCATAAGCAATCAAACCATCTAAAAACACCGCTCACTTTGTGTAAAATTACATTATTTTGTTATATTATGACTAAAATAATCAATTAATCATATGAATTCAATTTAAATCATTTGTATAAAAAATGTTATTTTGTTGCCCCCCGTGATTAATCCCTCTTATTTTTTCATCGCAAATCTTAACGCAACGAAATCCAGAAGCAATTAGCGCAGTATATATTCGATTCGTTTATGCTAAGCAGCACGCAAACTGGCCCCATTTTTTCTCTAAGGCGTCGCTTTTTTGCCGAATGATCCTCTGTTTGGCCAATGGGCTGGTGCATTGTCCCCGCATTCAATCAGGTGTTGACATCGCCAGGCCAATCACGTATCAAATTAGGCAGACACCCAATTTAAGAGAAGCTGAACCCTTATGATCCGTACTCATCGTCTACTAGGCCTACTACTCAACGCATCTTGTTTGCGCGGTATGCCTGTGGACGAAGTTCGGAGCTGACTCAGCCGATCACCCATAAGAAACCCGCGCTACTGCGCGGGTTTTTTTTTGCCCGCTTAGCGTGAAATCAACACGATAAGGAATGCACCGATGAGCCAACAAGTCATTATTTTCGATACCACGCTGCGTGATGGCGAACAGGCGTTGCAGGCCAGCCTGAGCGTAAAAGAGAAGATTCAGATTGCGCTGGCGCTGGAAAGAATGGGCGTCGACGTGATGGAGGTCGGCTTCCCGGTCTCTTCGCCGGGCGACTTCGAGTCGGTGCAAACCATCGCGCGCCAGATCAAGAACAGCCGCGTCTGCGGCCTGGCCCGCTGTGTGGACAAAGACATCGACGTGGCCGCCGAAGCGTTGCGCGTCGCCGAAGCATTCCGCATCCACGTATTCCTGGCCACCTCGACCCTGCACATCGAATCGAAACTGAAACGCTCGTTCGACGAAGTGTTGGAGATGGCGGTGCGCTCGGTCAAACGCGCCCGCAACTACACCGACGACGTAGAATTCTCCTGTGAAGACGCCGGCCGCACGCCGATCGACAATCTGTGCCGCGTGGTCGAAGCCGCCATCAACGCCGGCGCCACCACCATCAATATTCCGGACACCGTCGGTTACACCACGCCGAACCAGTTCGGCGGCATCATCACCACCTTGTATGACCGCGTGCCGAACATCGACAAAGCCATCATTTCCGTGCATTGCCACGACGATTTGGGCATGGCGGTCGGCAACTCCATCGCCGCGGTTCAGGCCGGCGCCCGTCAGGTGGAAGGCACCCTGAACGGCATCGGTGAGCGCGCCGGCAACTGTTCGCTGGAAGAGGTGATCATGGCGATTAAGGTGCGCCAGGACATCATGAACGTGCACACCAACATCAATCATCAGGAAATCTTCCGCACCAGCCAGATCGTCAGCCAGCTGTGCAACATGCCGATCCCGGCCAACAAGGCGATCGTCGGCTCCAACGCCTTCGCCCACTCCTCCGGCATTCACCAGGACGGCGTGCTGAAAAACCGCGAAAACTACGAAATCATGACCCCGCAGTCGATCGGCCTGAAGGACGTGCAGTTGAACCTGACCTCCCGCTCCGGCCGGGCGGCGGTGAAACACCGCATGGAAGAGATGGGCTACCAGGAGCAGGACTATAACCTGGATACCCTGTACGCCGCCTTCCTGAAGCTGGCCGACAAGAAGGGCCAGGTGTTCGACTATGACCTGGAGGCGCTGGCCTTCATCAACAAACAGCAGGAAGAGCCGGAGCACTTCAGCCTGGGCTACTTCAGCGTGCAGTCCGGCAGCAGCATCATGGCCACCGCCTCGGTGAAACTGATCTGCGGCGGCGAAGAGAAAGCCGAAGCCGCCACCGGCAACGGCCCGGTCGATGCGGTTTATCAGGCAATCAATCGCATCACCGACTACCCGATCGAGCTGGTGAAGTACCAGTTGACCGCCAAGGGCCATGGCCGCGACGCGCTGGGCCAGGTGGATATCGTGGTCTCTTACAACGGCCGCCGCTTCCACGGCGTGGGTCTGGCGACCGACATCGTCGAATCTTCCGCCAAGGCGATGGTGCACGTGTTGAACAATATTTGGCGCTCACAGCAGGTAGAAAAAGAAAAGCAGCGCCTGCAGCAAAACAAACATCAAAATAATCAGGAAACGGTGTGAACATGACGAAGACTTATCACATTGCCGTCTTGCCCGGAGACGGCATCGGCCCGGAAGTAATGGCTCAGGCGCGCAAAGTGTTGGACGCGGTGCGTCAACGCTTTGACATTCGCATCACCACTGCCGAATACGACGTCGGCGGCATCGCCATCGATCGCCACGGCAGCCCGCTGCCGCCGGCGACCATCGCCGGCTGCGAGCAGGCCGACGCCATCCTGTTCGGATCGGTAGGCGGCCCGAAATGGGAACACCTGCCGCCGGCCGAGCAGCCGGAACGCGGCGCGCTGTTGCCGCTGCGCAAGCACTTCAAACTGTTCAGCAACCTGCGCCCGGCACGCCTGTATCAAGGGCTGGAAGCATTCTGCCCGCTGCGCGCCGACATCGCCGCCCGCGGCTTCGACATTCTGTGCGTGCGCGAACTGACCGGCGGCATCTACTTCGGCCAGCCGAAGGGCCGCGAAGGCCAGGGCATGCAGGAGCGCGCTTTCGATACCGAGGTGTATCACCGTTTCGAGATTGAACGCATCGCGCGCATCGCCTTCGAATCCGCCCGCAAGCGCCGCCACAAGGTGACGTCGATCGACAAGGCCAACGTGCTGCAAAGCTCCATCCTGTGGCGTGAAGTGGTCAATCAGGTCGCCAAGGATTACCCGGACGTGTCGCTGTCGCACATGTATATCGACAACGCTACCATGCAGCTGATCAAGGATCCGTCCCAGTTCGACGTGCTGCTGTGCTCCAACCTGTTCGGCGACATTCTGTCCGACGAATGCGCGATGATCACCGGCTCGATGGGCATGTTGCCGTCCGCCAGCCTGAACGAGCAAGGCTTCGGCCTGTACGAACCGGCGGGCGGTTCCGCGCCGGATATTGCCGGCAAAGGCATTGCCAACCCGATTGCGCAGATCCTGTCCGCCACCCTGCTGCTGCGTTACAGCCTGGGCGCCGATGAAGCGGCCGACGCCGTGGAGCGCGCCATCAACCAGGCGTTGGAACAGGGCTACCGCACCGCCGATCTGGCCGGTGACGGCAAAGCCGTCAGCACCGATGAAATGGGCGACATCATCGCTCGCTTTGTAGCTCAGGGGGCATAACATGGCCAAGACCTTATACCAGAAGCTGTACGACGCCCACGTAGTGCACGAAGCGCCGAACGAAACGCCGTTGCTGTATATCGACCGTCACCTGGTGCACGAAGTCACTTCGCCGCAGGCGTTCGACGGCCTGCGCGCCATGGGCCGCAAGGTGCGCCAGCCCGGCAAAACCTTCGCCACCATGGATCACAACGTGTCGACCCAGACCAAAGACATCAACGCCAGCGGCGAGATGGCGCGCATCCAGATGCAGGAGCTGATCAAGAACTGCGCGGAATTCGGCGTTTCGCTGTATGACCTGAACCACCCGTTCCAGGGCATCGTGCACGTGATCGGGCCTGAGCAAGGCATGACGCTGCCGGGCATGACCATCGTCTGCGGCGACTCGCACACCGCCACCCACGGCGCTTTCGGCTCGCTGGCGTTCGGCATCGGCACCTCCGAAGTGGAACACGTGCTGGCGACCCAGACCCTGAAGCAGGGCCGCGCCAAGACCATGAAGATTGAGGTCACCGGCGACGCCGCCGAGGGCATTACCGCCAAAGACATCGTGCTGGCGGTGATCGGCAAAACCGGCAGCGCCGGCGGCACCGGCCACGTGGTGGAGTTCTGCGGCAAGGCGATCGAAGCGTTGAGCATGGAAGGCCGCATGACCCTGTGCAACATGGCGATCGAAATGGGCGCCAAGGCCGGGTTGGTCGCGCCGGACGACACCACCTTCGCCTACCTGAAGGGGCGTCAGTTCGCGCCAACCGGCGAAAATTGGGAGCAGGCGGTCGCCTATTGGCGCACGCTGAAGTCCGATGCCGACGCCCAATTCGATACCGTGGTGACGCTGCGCGCCGAAGAGATCGCGCCGCAGGTCACCTGGGGCACCAACCCCGGCCAGGTGATCGCCGTCAATCAGGCGATCCCGGCGCCGGAATCGTTCAGCGATCCGGTCGAGCGCGCCTCCGCGGAAAAAGCCTTGGCCTACATGGACTTGAAACCGGGCATCAAATTGACCGACGTGCCGATCGACAAAGTGTTCATCGGCTCCTGCACCAACTCGCGCATCGAAGATCTGCGCGCGGCGGCGGCGATCGCCAAGGGGCGCAAGGTCGCCAGCGGCGTGCAGGCCATCGTGGTGCCGGGCTCCGGCCCGGTGAAGGCCCAGGCGGAAGCCGAAGGGTTGGACAAAATCTTTATCGAAGCCGGTTTCGAATGGCGTTTGCCGGGCTGCTCGATGTGTCTGGCGATGAACAACGACCGTCTGAATCCGGGCGAGCGCTGCGCATCCACCAGCAACCGTAACTTCGAAGGGCGTCAGGGCCGCGGTGGGCGCACCCACCTGGTCAGCCCGGCGATGGCCGCCGCGGCCGCCGTTGCCGGTCACTTCGCCGACATCCGTGATATTCACTAAGGGGCTAACGTGGCTAAATTTACTCAACATACCGGCTTAGTGGTGCCTTTGGATGCGGCCAACGTCGACACCGACGCCATTATTCCCAAGCAGTTTTTACAGAAGGTCACCCGCACCGGCTTCGGCCAGCACCTGTTCAACGACTGGCGCTTCCTCGACGACGCCGGCCAGCAGCCGAACCCGGAATTCGTGCTGAACAAACTGCGCTATAAAGGCGCCAGCATCCTGTTGGCGCGCGAGAACTTCGGCTGCGGCTCCTCGCGCGAACACGCGCCCTGGGCGCTGACCGATTACGGATTCAAAGTGGTGATCGCGCCGAGCTTCGCCGATATCTTTTACGGCAACTCGTTCAACAACCAGCTGTTGCCGGTGACGCTGAGCGAACAGCAGGTGGATGAGCTGTTCAAGCTGGTGGACGCCAACGAGGGAACGGAGTTCGTGGTGGATCTGGAGAACCAGACGGTCAACGCCGGCGGCAAAAGCTATCCGTTCGAAATCGACAGCTTCCGCCGCCACTGCATGATCAACGGGCTGGACAGCATCGGCCTGACGCTGCAGCACGAAGCGGACATCTCCCGCTACGAAGCGCAGCAGCCGGCGTTTTTGAATTAATCCCCTTCACCCGCCGCCCGGCGGGTGAGTTTTTTTCCTCACCAGTAGCCCAGCAGCTTCCACCATGCTCCGCCGATCACTATCCAGATCAGCAGGTTAACCACGCTCATCACCCATCCCGCTTTCCACCATTCCCCCAGCGTCACGTAGCCGGAGCCGAAGACGATCGGCGCGGTGCCGGTGCCGTAATGCGTCAGCGACATCATCAGCGAGGAAGAGAACGCCAGGATCAGGCCCAGCAGCGCCGGTGGCGCGCCGAGCGCGATGCCGGCGGCGAAGAAGGCGGCGAACATCGCCGTCACGTGCGCGGTGGTGCTGGCGAAGAAATAGTGCGAATACAAATAGATGAGGGTCAGCAAGATCGTGCCGCCCACCCAGCTCATGCCCATATGGTCGATGCCGTTGCCCACGGTTTGCGACAGCCAGCCGATCAGCCCCAGCTTGCCGAGGAAGCTGGCCATCATCACCAGCGCCGAGAACCACACCACGGTGTCCCAGGCACCTTTATGCTTGAGCACATCCTCCCAACTCAGCACCCCGGTGGCCAGCAGCACCGCCAGGCCGATCAGCGCCGCGGTGGTGGGATTGACCGCCAGCGCCGGGCCGAAGATCATCGCCGGAATGCCGGCCCACAGCACCAGCAACAGCGCGAACACCCCGAGGGTGATTTTCTCCGGCAGCGTTACCGGCCCCAGCGCCTGCAGTTTTTCGCGCGCGAAGCGCGGCGCGTCCGGGGTACTTTTCACCTCCGGCGGATACAGCAGATAGATGACCAGCGGCATCACGATCAGCGAGCACAGTCCCGGCACCAGAGCGGCGACTGCCCACATCGACCAGGACAGCTCGAAGCTGCCGTGTGTGCCTTTGGCGATCAGGCTGACAATCAGCGGGTTAGGCGCGGTAGCGGTGATAAACATCGCCGAGGTGACCGGGTTGATGTTGTAGTTCACCAGCGACAGGTAGCGGCCGATTTTGCCGGAGGTATTGAGCTCGGGTTTGGAGCCGAAGCTGTCGGCGATCGACTTCATGATCGGGTGAATGATGCCGCCGCCGCGCGCGGTGTTGCTCGGCGTCACCGGCGCCAGCGTGGTTTCCGCCAGCGTCAGCGCATAGGCGATGCCCAGCGTTTTTTTGCCGAACAGCGAAATAAAGTAATAGCCGATGCGCGCGCCCAGCCCGGTTTTATTCAGGCTGAGAGAGATCATGATCGAAAAGCCGATCAGCCAGATCAGCTGGTTGGAAAAGCCGCTGAGCGCGTCGTCCAGCGCGGCGCCCGGCTTGCCGGGATTGGTGACGCCGGTCACCGCCACCAGGGCGATGGCGATCACCGAGACTGCGCCGATCGGCATCGCCTTGCCGATGATGGCGATGATGGTGCCGATAAACAGCGCCAGCAGCTGCCAGGCATTAGGCGCGACGCCCTCCGGCACGGGAATGAGGAACCAGATAATTAGCGTGGCGGCAAGGGCGCACAGGGAAGGAAGCGGTTTGAGCGGTGTGAGTTTATCCATAACGTTCCCACTGTTCTAAACGACAAGGCGGCATCTCAATAGCGAGATGGGCGTGGGCGCAACGATCGCGCGCCATATGTCTTCAGCTTGGGCGTCCGGTTCAGCCTTCTCAATGACTTGCATCAAGAATGCCGTCGTTTGACCTCACACTTCACGCACTTTGGCGCTCATCCCGAGCGCCGCCAGCGCCAACAGCGCCGCCATCCAATACACCGAGCCATGACCGAAATTCTCCACCAGCGCGCCCTGCAGCACCCCGGCCAGGATCACCCCGGTAGATATGCTGTTGGTGAACAGCGTGGTGGCGGCGCCCGGCCGGCCCGGCATCAAATCCTGAAAATAGAGCATGCCGATACCGGCGACGATGCCGATAAACACCGCGTTGAGCAACTGCAGCGCGATCAGGGCCGGCTTGCTCTCCAACACCGTCAGCCCGAGATAAAACAGCAGGCCCGCCGCCACCGCCAGCAGCATCATGTTGCGTTTGCCGAAGCGTTGGACGTAATAACCGGCCAACAGCATCGCCGGGATCTCCAACCCGGCGGCGGTGCCCATCAGCACCCCGGCCAGCCCTTCCGGCAGGCCGAGATCGGCGGTGATATACAGCGGCATATCGATGATGTACAAGGTATTGCAGGTCCACATCAGCATCGAGGCGATGAACAGCAGCCGCACATCGCGATTGCGCCAGGCGCTGGCGGGCGCAATCGGCGCGGAAGCGCCTTCCCGCAACCCTTCGCCATCCGCCGCGCGCGGCACCGAAGGCAGCATGAATCCTACCAGCAGCACGCAGACCGCGAAGGTGGCGGCGGCGATCAGGAACATCACGGTGAACCCGTAGCTGAGCGCCAGCGCAAACGACAGCGGCGGGCCGATCACCCACGCCAGCGAAAGCTGGGCGCGCATCACCGAGCTGAACATCACCACTTCACGCGCCTCGCTGTCGGCGTATTCCCGCGCCAGCGCGAAAATCTGCGGCATGGCGGTGTTGGCAACGGCGGACATCAGCACCCCGGCGGTGATTAGCGTCAGGTAGTCGCGGTTAAAGGCAAACAGCAGACAGTTGCCGACCGCCATCAGGCAGCACAGCAGGATCAGCCTGCGCCGATCGCCGCGGGTATCGGAGCGTTTGGCCAGCAGAAAACTGACGACGATGCCGGCCACCGCGTTGGCGGTGTAAAACAGCCCGACCCACAGCGGCCGCACCTTGACCTCGGTGGTCAGAAACAGGCTGAGCGTCGGCGTCAGCAACGCGCCGGCGATGCCAGAAAGAAAAGCAATCAGCAGGAATGCGGCAAAGATGGGATTGATGCGCTGTGACAACCGGCTCAGGCGTTGCATATCGTCTTCCCTGACCTCAAAGCAGAAAAAAGAACCTTAGGCCACGGCGAGAAAAATGCAAGCGCATTGCCATGACCACGCATAAAAAAACCAGTGGGTCGCCCCACTGGCTGGTGAAACAGCACCATTACTCAGAAATTGGTTGCCGGAGCCCCTACAGGTGCTCGCGATACTGCTTATCGGTCATCTCTTTGATGTCCCATTGCGTCAGGTGCGCCAGCATCGCCAGCCGCGCCTGCTCGGGCACCACGCTCAGCCAGTCTGCGCGCTGGCGGCGCACCGCGCTGAAATAGCGCTGGTAGAACTGTCTGGATAAGAAAGCTTTCATCATTACGCCCTCCCCCTTTCATTGATGAAAATTATCGGCGTAATATAGGGAAAGAAAAATTGACGAGTTGAGGCAGGAGCGTTCCTCTTTTATGTCCACGTCCCGATTGCAGCAGCAGTTCATCCGCCTGTGGCAGCGCTGCCACGGTGAAACCACCGACACCACGCTGCAGGATCTGGCGGAGGTGCTGAGCTGCTCGCGGCGCCACGTGCGATCCCTGCTGAGCGCCATGCAGCGAGAGGGCTGGCTCACCTGGCAGGCGGAGTCGGGGCGCGGCAAACGTTCGCGGCTAACCTTCCACTACACCGGCCTGGCGCTGCAGCAACAGCGGGCCGAGGAGCTGTTGGAACAGGACCGCATCGATCAGTTGGTGCAGCTGGTGGGCGACAAAAACGTGGTGCGCCAGATGCTGCTGTCGCAGCTGGGGCGCAGCTTCCGCCAGGGGAAACATATCCTGCGGGTGCTCTACTACCGGCAGCTGTACAACCTGCTGCCCGGCTCGGCGCTGCGGCGTTCGGAAACCCATTTGGCGCGCCAGATCTTCAACGGCCTGACGCGCATAAATGAGGAAAACGGGGAACTCGAGTCCGATCTGTCCCACCATTGGCAGGCGCTGACGCCGCTGCACTGGCGGTTTTACCTGCGCCCGGCGATCCATTTTCATCACGGCCGCGAGCTGGAGATGGCGGACGTCATCACTTCCCTCTCACGTCTGACCTCGCAACCGCTGTTCTCGCATATCGAGAGCGTCACCTCGCCGACGCCGTTCGTGATCGACGTGCAGCTGCGCAGCCCCGACCACTGGCTGCCCTGGCTGCTGGGCAGCGTGCAGGCCATGATCCTGCCGCGCGAATGGCGCGAACTGCCTGATTTCGCCCGCCATCCGGTCGGCACCGGCCCCTACCGCATGGTGCGCAACCATCCCAGCCAGATGAAGATCCACGCCTTCGACGACTATTTCGGCTACCGGGCGCTGATCGACGAGGTGAACATCTGGGTGCTGCCGGAGTTTTCCGAAGAGCTGGTGCACTCCGGCGTGCAGCTGCAGGGCGATGAAACCGGCAACAGCGAGCTGGAAAGCCGGCTGGAAGAGGGCTGCTATTTCCTGCTGTTCGATCAGCGCTCCCCGCTGGCCGCCGATCCCGCCATTCGCAGCTGGCTGTGCGAATTGATCAACCCCATTTCGCTGCTGAGCCACGCCGGGCCGCTCTACCAGCGCTATTGGTCGCCGGCGTACGGCCTGCTGCCGCGCTGGCACCACAACCGCACGCTGGCGCAGCAGTCCAAGCCCGCGGGCCTGACCGAACTGACGATGACCCACTTCAATGAGCATTCGGAGTTTCACGCCATTCGCCAGGCGATCGAACCGCTGCTGGCGCAGCACGGCATCCGCCTGATTGTGCAAAGCGTGGATTACGCCACCTGGCACCAGGGCGACGCGCGCAGCGATCTGTGGCTCGGCAGCGCCAACTTCTATCTGCCGCTGGAGTTTTCGCTGTTCGCCACGCTGTACGAACTGCCGCTGGTGCAGCACTGCATGAACGAAGATCTGGCGCAGGACGCGGCGCTGTGGCGCGCCAACCGCTTGCCGCTGGCGGAGTTCTGCCAGCGTCTGGTCAGCAACCACCAGCTGCATCCGCTGTTCCACCACTGGCTGCAGTTGCACGGCCAGCGCAGCATGCGCGGCGTGCGGATGAACACCCTCGGCTGGTTTGACTTCAAGTCCGCCTGGTTTGCCCCGCCGGAGGCATAAGCGCCTTTCGCCCGGGTCGGTTAATCTTTACAATAGCGCCGTCTCAACGGGGTGCGGTAAGTCGGGCCGCGTGATAAGCCCGATTTTCCGCTGAGAGCACACCCGTCGAACCTGATCCGGTCAATACCGGCGGAGGGATTTGAGCCCAGCGAACCGGCGACGCCGCCTCGCCCCCTCAGATGCCCTTGCCCCCTTATTTTTCAGGAGTGCAACGTGGTCAAAACATATCTGCCCTGCTTATTGCTGCTGTGCGCCGCGCCGGTGTTCGCCAAGCCGACGCTGACGGTTTACACCTACGATTCCTTCGCCGCCGACTGGGGCCCCGGCCCGGCGGTGAAAAAAGCCTTCGAAGCCGAGTGCGACTGTGAATTGAAGTTCGTCGCGCTGGAAGACGGCGTCTCGCTGCTGAACCGCCTGCGCATGGAAGGCAAGAACAGCGCCGCCGACGTGGTGCTGGGGCTGGACAACAACCTGTTGCAGGCGGCGCAGCAAACCGGCCTGTTCGCGCCGAGCGGCGTCGACACCGCCAAACTGACGGTGCCGGGCGGCTGGCAGGACGCGACCTTCGTGCCTTACGACTACGGTTACTTCGCCTTCGTCTACAACAAAGAAAAACTGAAGAACCCGCCGAAAAGCCTGCAGGAGCTGGTCAGCAGCGATCGCAACTGGAAAGTGATCTACGAAGATCCGCGCACCAGCACGCCGGGCCTCGGCCTGCTGCTGTGGATGCAAAAAGTGTATGGCGACAAGGCGCCGGCCGCCTGGCAGCAGTTGGCGAAGAAGACCGTCACCGTCACCAAAGGCTGGAGCGAAGCCTACGGCCTGTTCCTGAAAGGCGAAGGCGATCTGGTGCTCAGCTACACCACCTCTCCCGCCTATCACCTGATCGAAGAGAAAAAAGATCTCTACGCCGCCGCCACGTTCAGCGAAGGGCACTACCTGCAGGTGGAAGTGGCGGGCAAGCTGAAGGCCGCCAAACAGCCTGAGCTGGCGGAGCGCTTCATGCAGTTCATGGTGACGCCGGCGTTCCAGAACACCATCCCGACCGGCAACTGGATGTACCCGGTGATCAACACCCCACTGCCCGTCGGCTTTGAGCAGATGAGCGTGCCGCAGACCGCGCTGCAATACAGCGCCGAAGAGGTGGCCAAACAACGCGGCGGCTGGATCCGGGCATGGCAAACCGCCGTCAGCCGCTGATACCCCGCTGGCTCTGGCCGGGGCTGCTGGCCGCCGGCGTGATCCTGCTGGTCGCCGCGCTGGCGATGGGCTCGCTGTGGCGTCACGCGCCGGGCAGCGACTGGCGCGGCCTGTGGCAGGACAGCTACCTGTGGCACGTGGTGCGATTCACCTTCTGGCAGGCGCTGCTGTCGGCGCTGATTTCGGTGCTGCCCGCCGTTCTGCTGGCACGCGCGCTCTATCGCCGCCGTTTCCCCGGCCGGCAGCTGCTGCTGCGGCTGTGCGCCATGACGCTGGTGCTGCCGGTGCTGGTGGCGGTGTTCGGCCTGCTCAGCGTCTATGGGCGCCAGGGCTGGCTGGCGACGCTGTGCGGCTGGCTGGGCGTCGAGTATGGCTTTTCGCCCTACGGCCTGCAGGGCATTCTGCTGGCGCACCTGTTCTTTAACCTGCCGCTGGCCACCCGCCTGTTGCTGCAGGCGCTGGAGAACATTCCGGTGGAGCAGCGCCAGCTGGCCGCCCAGCTGGGCATGAACGGCTGGCAGCAGTTCCGCTTCGTCGAATGGCCGGCGCTGCGCCGCCAGATCCTGCCGAGCGGCGCGTTGATCTTCATGCTGTGCTTCGCCAGCTTCGCCACCGTGCTGTCGCTGGGCGGCGGGCCGCAGGCCACCACCATCGAACTGGCGATCTACCAGGCGCTGAGTTACGACTACGATCTGGGTCGCGCCGCCATGCTGGCGCTGATCCAGTTAAGCTGTTGTCTGGGGCTGGTGTTGCTCAGCCAGCGGCTGAGCCAGGCGCTGCCGGTGGGCCATACCCACGCCCAGCGCTGGCGCAACCCGGAAGACAGCCTGTGGCGGCGCGTCGGCGATTTTCTGCTGATCGCCGCCGCGCTGTTGCTGTTATTGCCGCCTCTGCTGGCGGTGATCGCCGACGGCGCCAATCAGGCTATCGTCAGCGTGCTGCGCCAGCCGGTGCTGTGGCAGGCGCTGTTCACGTCGCTGCGCATCGCCCTCGGCGCCGGGCTACTGTGCGTGGCGCTCACGATGATGCTGCTGTGGAGCAGCCGCGAGCTGAAGCTGCGGCAGCATCTGCGCGGCGGCCAGGCGCTGGAGCTGAGCGGCATGGTGATCCTGGCGATGCCGGGTATCGTGCTGGCCACCGGCTTCTTCCTGCTGCTGAGCGATACGATCGGGCTGCCGCAGTCACCCTATGCGCTGGTGATCCTCACCAATGCGCTGATGGCGGTGCCCTATGCGCTGAAGGTGTTGGAGAACCCGATGCGCGACCTCGCCGAACGTTACAATCCACTGTGCCTGTCGCTGGATATCCACGGCTGGCAACGGCTGCGGCTGATCGAACTGCGCGCGCTGCGCCGCCCGCTGGCGCAGGCGCTGGCCTTCGCCTGCGTGCTGTCGATCGGCGATTTCGGCGTGGTCGCCTTGTTTGGCAACGAGCATTTCCGTACCCTGCCTTTTTACCTGTATCAGCAGATTGGCGCCTACCGCAGCAACGACGGGGCGGTGACCGCGCTGCTGTTGCTGCTGTTGTGCTTCCTGTTGTTTACCCTGATCGAACGCTTACCGGGGCGCCATGCTGACGCTTGAAAAACTGACCTATCTGTATGAACACCTGCCGATGCGCTTTGATCTGCGCATCCAGCCGGGCGAGCGCGTCGCGGTGCTCGGCCCCAGCGGCGCCGGTAAAAGCACCCTGCTGAGCCTGATCGCCGGTTTTCTGCCGGCGGCCAGCGGCCGGCTGCTGCTGAACGGCGAAGACCACACCGCCACACCGCCGGCCAAACGGCCAGTGTCGATGCTGTTTCAGGAAAACAACCTGTTCGCGCACCTGACGGTAGCGCAGAACATCGGGCTGGGGTTGGATCCCGGTCTGCGCTTGACTGAACAGCAGCGCCAACAGCGGGCGCATATCGCTCGTCAGGTCGGCCTGGAAGAGCACCTGGATCGCCTGCCGTCGCAGCTTTCCGGCGGCCAGCGTCAGCGCGCCGCGCTGGCGCGCTGTTTGATTCGCCAACGGCCGATCCTGCTGCTCGACGAGCCCTTCTCGGCGCTCGATCCGGCGCTGCGCAACGAGATGCTGCAGCTGCTGCAGACGGTGTGCGAACAGCGCAACCTGACGCTGCTGATGGTGTCGCACAACCTCGACGACGCGGCGCGCATCGCCCCGCGCACGCTGCTGGTGGTCGACGGCCGCATCTATTACGACGGCCCGACGCAGGCGCTGCTGGACGGCAGCGCGCCCGAAGCGCGCGTGCTGGGCATTTCGGGTAAAGCGTGATCTGACGCGCGTTTTTTATGCTGCGCCAATAAACCTGTTGTGCGAATTTTGCGCCTGTGTTTTTATAAAAACCTGACTCTTTTTACTGATGATAAGGTTCCCTGTGATCGCATCCTCGCTGACTTCGACCCTACTAGTTACCGCGCTACCAGCCGCGGTGGTCGTCGTGCGTGTGGTGGTGGTCGTCGGCAATGCGCCGTAGGGTCCGAATCAACGCATCGATTCCCAAACCCCGCCGGCGCAAACCGGGCGGGGTTTCTTGTTTTAGCACCCTGCCCAGCAAAGCTCACCGGCCTTGAGAAAGGACAGGAACATGGCAACTTCGGGCACGCCTCAACCGGGCACCAGCTTCACCGGCGCACAATTGATCGTTCATCTGCTGGAGCGGCAGGGCATCACCACCGTCGCCGGCATCCCCGGCGGCGCCGCGCTGCCGCTGTATGACGCGCTGAGCCAAAGCACCCGCATTCACCACGTGCTGGCGCGCCACGAACAGGGCGCGGGCTTTATGGCGCAGGGCATGGCGCGCGCCAACGGCAAAGCGGCGGTGTGCATCGCCTCCAGCGGGCCGGGCGCCACCAACCTGGTCACCGCCATCGCCGACGCCAAGCTCGACTCCATTCCGCTGGTGTGCATCACCGGTCAGGTGCCCTCCTCAATGATCGGCACCGACGCCTTCCAGGAGGTGGACACCTACGGCATTTCCATTCCGATCACCAAGCACAACCATCTGGTGCGCGATATCCGCGAGCTGCCGCAGGTGATCGGCGACGCGTTCCGCATCGCCGAATCCGGCCGCCCCGGCCCGGTCTGGATCGATGTGCCGAAAGATGTGCAAACCGCCACCATCACCCTGGAAGAGCTGCCGCCGATCGCCGTGCCGGACGCCGCCCCAACCTTCGATCCGGCGCTGGTTGCGCAGGCCGCCGCGATGATCAACCAGGCGAAACGCCCGATCCTCTACCTGGGCGGCGGCATCATCTGCGCCGAGGCTCACCGGCAGGCGCTGGAACTGGCCGAACGCGCCGGTCTGCCTACCACCATGACGCTGATGGCGCTGGGGGCGATGCCGGTGGAACACCCGCTGTCGCTGGGCATGCTGGGCATGCACGCGGCGCGCAGCACCAACTTCATTCTGCAGGAGGCCGATCTGCTGATCGTGCTGGGCGCACGCTTCGACGATCGGGCAATCGGCAAAACCGAGCAGTTCTGCCCTAACGCCGCCATCATTCACGTGGATATCGACCGCGCCGAGCTGGGCAAGGTCAAGCAGGCCAACGTGGCGATCCATGCCGACGTCGGCCAGGTACTGCAACAGCTGCTGCCGCAGATCGACACGCAGCCGCGCAGCGCGTGGCTGAGCACCGTCAACGACCTGAAGCGCGAGTTCCCGTTCAACATGCCGAACGCCGACGATCCGCTGAGCCATTACGGCCTGGTTCTGGCCGCCGCGCGCTGCGTGGACGACAGCGCCATTATCACCACCGACGTGGGCCAGCATCAGATGTGGGTGGCGCAGGCCTATCCGCTGAGCCGGCCGCGCCAGTGGCTGACGTCGGGCGGCCTGGGCACCATGGGCTTCGGTCTGCCGGCGGCGATCGGCGCGGCGCTGGCAGAGCCCGAGCGTAAAGTGCTGTGCTTCTCCGGCGACGGCAGCCTGATGATGAACATTCAGGAAATGGCCACCGCCGTCGAACACGATCTGGACGTGAAAATCATTTTGATGAACAACCAGGCGCTGGGGCTGGTGCACCAGCAGCAAACCCTGTTCTACCAGCAGCGCATCTTCGCCGCCGCCTATCCGAAGCGCACCGACTTCCTGAAGATCGCCGCCGGATTCGGGCTGGATACCTGCGATTTGAACGCCGCGGAAGATCCGCAGGCGGCGCTGGCCGAAGCGATCCAACGCCCGGGTCCCTGCCTGATCCACGCGCTGATCGATATCAACGAAAAAGTGTTCCCGATGGTGCCGCCGGGCGCCGCCAACATCGACATGATTGGAGAATAAGCCATGCTGCAACCACAAGATAAACCCCAGGTGATCCTGGAGCTGGCCGTGCGCAACCATCCCGGTGTCATGTCGCACGTTTGCGGGCTGTTCGCTCGCCGCGCGTTCAACGTCGAAGGCATTCTGTGTCTGCCGCTGAAGGACGGCCAGCAGAGCCGCATTTGGCTACTGGTCGCCGACGATCAGCGGCTGGAGCAAATGATCAGCCAGGTGGAAAAGCTGGAAGACGTGCTGCAGGTGAAGCGCCACAGCGAAGACGTGCGGGTATTTGAACAGCTGGAAGCGTTCTTTCAGTAATACGAAGGGGGCTTACGCCCCCGCAATCATTGCCCGGACAGCACCTGCCACAGCAGGTGCCGATACACCGGCATCAAGGGCTGCTGGCTCAGCAGATAACCGACCGCCAGCGCCGCCAGCCAGCTCAATCCGCAAACCACGCGCAGCCGCAGCGGCGTCAGCCAACGGCTCAGCCGATCGGCGCTGCGCTTATCCTCACGCCACCAGCGCCAGCTCAGCCACACAGCCAGCCAGATCGTGAGCGCCGCGGCGAGCAGCAGCCACTTGAACATCGCGCTGTTGGCGCCGGCGGGAATGTCGATCGCCACGCCCGCCAGGATACCGGGGAAGAAATAGACCGGCGGCCAGGTCAGGCAACCGATGATGTTCGGCAAGGCAAACTTGTACGGCGGCAGATCGAGCATGCCGGCCACCATCGGCACCAGCGGGCGCGTCGGGCCAACGAAGCGGCCGATCAGAATGGTCGCCATGCTGTGCTGGTGCAAGGCGTGCTCGGTTTTGTCGAGCAGCGCTTTGTTCTTCTTCAGGAACGACCAGCGGTGCAAGGGCCCCTTGAAGGCGCGGCCGACGAAATAAGAGATCCAGTCGCCGAGCAGGCAGCCGACGATCCCCGCCGCCCAGGCGTAGTAGAAGTCCACCTTGCCGCTGCCGATCAGCGCGCCGATGCTGGCCATCATCACCGTGCCGGGCAGCAGCAGCCCCACCAGCGCCAGCGACTCGAGAAAAGCGACCAGCAGGACGACCATCAGGGTGAAAGCCAGCGACTGGGTGATCAAATCTTGTAAATAGGCTTCCATTACACCTCTGCGGATTATTCGGCCAAACGGGGCCGAGGATTTTCCAGCGCCGCCGCTGGCGAGTCAATCGATGAATTGTATGCGTATTTGGCAGCGCCGAACGCCGATGGACAATGACTGTATAAAAACACATACTATAATTTATCTATATTAGCGCCAAAACCGACATCTCGCTGAATGTCGCGCACGCCGCCCGGCCGAAGACGAAGGGGTTATGACAGCACTGCAACAGGGTTTCCTGCTCACTCGCCACTGGCGCGACACGCCCGCCGGCACCGAGGTCGAATTTTGGCTGGCGACCGACGCGGGCCCGCGTCAGCTGCGCTTGCCGCCGCAAATCTCGGTGGCGTTTATCCCCGCCGAACAAAAGCCGCGCGCGGAACTGCTGCTGCGCGAAGAACGGCAGGTGGAACTAAAACCGCTGGCACTGACGGATTTTCATCACCGCCCGATGCTGGGGCTGTACTGCCGCCAGCACCGTCAGCTCATCAAGCTGGAAAAACTGCTGCGGGAAGGCGGCGTTACGGTCTACGAGGCCGACATTCGCCCGCCCGAGCGCTATCTGATGGAGCGCTTCATCACCGCGCCGGTGTGGTTCAACGGCCAGGCCAACGGCGGCGGGCCGTTGCTCAATGGCCAGATGAAGCCGGCGCCGGACTACCGCCCGACGCTCAGGCTGGTGTCGCTGGATATCGAAACCACCGCCCACGGCGAGCTTTACTCCATCGCGCTGGAAGGCTGCGGCCAGCGGCAGGTCTACATGCTGGGGCCGGCCAACGGCGGCGATGCGCCGCTGGATTTCGATCTGGAATACTGCGCCAGCCGCCCCCAACTGCTGGAACGACTCAACGCGTGGCTGGAGCGCCACGATCCCGACGCCATCATCGGCTGGAACCTGGTGCAGTTCGATCTGCGGGTGCTGCAAAAGCACGCCGAACGCTACCAAATCCCGCTGCGGCTGGGGCGCGGCGGCAACCTGCTGGAGTGGCGCGAGCACGGCTTCAAACAGAACCACTTTTTCGCCGCCGCCGCCGGCCGCCTGATCATCGACGGCATCGAAGCGCTGAAGTCCGCCACCTGGAATTTTCCCTCCTTCAGCCTGGAATACGTTTCGCAGGAACTGCTGGGTGAAGGCAAGGCGATCGACAACCCTTATCAACGCATGGCGGAGATCGACCGGCGCTTCGCCGAAGACAAGCCGGCGCTGGCCCGCTACAACCTGAAGGACTGCGAGCTGGTGACGCGCATCTTCGCCAAGGCCGATTTGCTCAACTTCCTGCTGGAACGCGCCACCGTCACCGGGCTGGCGGCCGATCGCAGCGGCGGATCGGTGGCGGCCTTCAGCCACCTTTATATGCCGCGCATGCACCGCCTGGGCTTTGTCGCCCCCAACCTCGGCGAACAGCCGGAGGAACACAGCCCCGGCGGCTTCGTGATGGACTCCCGGCCCGGCCTGTACGATTCGGTGCTGGTGCTGGACTATAAAAGCCTGTACCCGTCGATCATCCGCACCTTCCTGATCGATCCGGTCGGACTGGTGGAAGGCATGCGCCACCCAAACGACGCCGATTCCGTGCCCGGCTTTCGCAACGCCCGCTTCTCGCGCAGCAAACACTGCCTGCCGGCGATCGTCGAGCAGATCTGGCAAGGGCGCGAGGCCGCCAAGCGCCAACACAACAAGCCCCTGTCGCAGGCGCTGAAGATCATCATGAACGCGCTGTACGGCGTGCTGGGATCGAGCGGCTGCCGCTTCTTCGATCCGCGGCTGGCGTCGTCGATCACCCTGCGCGGCCACGAGATCATGCGCCAAACCCGCGAGCTGATCGAAGCCGAAGGTTATAAGGTGATTTACGGCGATACCGACTCCACCTTCGTGTGGCTGAAACAGCCGCATGACGAGCAGCAGGCGGCGCAGATCGGCCGGGCGCTGGTGCTGCGGGTCAACGCCTGGTGGCAGCAGCATCTGCAGCAGCAGTTCGGGCTGGAGAACGCGCTGGAGCTGGAGTTCGAAACCCACTATTCCCGCTTCCTGATGCCGACCATTCGCGGCGCCGAACAGGGCAGCAAGAAGCGCTACGCCGGCCTGATTGCGCGCGCCGGCGGCGAGGAAGAGATGGTGTACAAAGGCCTGGAAACGGTGCGCACCGACTGGACGCCGCTGGCGCAGCAGTTCCAGCAGCAGCTCTATCAGCGCATCTTCAAACGGCAACCCTACCAGGACTATGTGCGCGACTACGTCGGCAAAACCCTGAACGGCGACTTCGACGATCAGCTGGTGTACCGCAAACGCCTGCGCAGGAAACTCGACGACTATCAGCGCAACGTGCCGCCGCACGCCCGCGCCGCGCGCATCGCCGACGACTACAACCGCAGCCAGGGGCGGCCGCTGCAGTATCAGAACGGCGGCTGGATCAGCTACGTGATGACCGTCGCCGGGCCGGAACCGCTGGAAACGCGCCATTCGCCCATCGACTATCAGCATTACCTCGAACGCCAGCTGCAACCGGTGGCAGACGCTATACTCCCTTTCTTGCACGACGATTTCACCACGCTGGTCACCGGGCAGATGGGGCTGTTTTGAGATTGCGCCAGGTTAAGAAAAATCATCCGGTTTTGCAGGTGACGAACGCGCCGCCTTCCATTACCATAGCGCCCTTCCCAAAACTGAACCACGCTTAGCCCTGCCGTCTCGCGACGTCTGCATGGCGTGAACGGCTATTGCCCGTCAAATTTAAAACAAACCGGGATAGCAGACGTTCAGTACAGGTGCCGCGGCCCTTCCCGCCCGGTAACAAGACTTACTTACAAAGAATCGAGCCGACAATATATGCCTTTTACTCTTGGTCAACGCTGGATCAGCGACACGGAAAGCGAATTAGGACTGGGCACCGTCGTGGCGCTGGACGCGCGCATGATTACCCTGCTTTTCCCCGCCACCGGTGAAAACCGCCTCTATGCCAGAAACGATTCGCCGATCACCCGCGTGATGTTCAACCCGGGCGATACCGTCAGCAGCCACGAAGGATGGCAGCTGCAGGTGGAAGAGGTGAAAGAGGAAAACGGTCTGTTGACCTATATCGGCACCCGCCAGGACACCCAGGAGAGCGGCGTGGCGATGCGCGAAGTCCTGCTGGACAGCAAGCTGACCTTCAGCAAGCCGCAGGATCGCCTGTTCGCCGGCCAAATTGACCGCATGGACCGTTTCGCGCTGCGTTTTCGCGCGCGCAAGTACCAGAGCGAGCAGTATCGCCTGCCGTTCGCCGGCCTGCGCGGCATGCGCGCCAGCCTGATCCCGCACCAGCTGCACATCGCCCATGAAGTCGGCCAGCGCCATGCGCCGCGCGTGCTGCTGGCGGACGAAGTCGGCCTCGGCAAAACCATCGAAGCCGGCATGATCATCCACCAGCAGCTGCTGGCGGGCCGCGCCGAGCGCGTGCTGATCGTGGTGCCGGAAACGTTGCAGCACCAGTGGCTGGTGGAGATGATGCGCCGCTTCAACCTCTACTTCTCGCTGTTCGACGACAGCCGCTACGCCGAAGCCAAGCTCGACAGCAGCAACCCGTTCGAAACCGAACAGCTGGTGATCTGCTCGCTGGACTTCGTGCGCCGCAACAAGCAGCGCCTGGAAGAGCTGGCGGACGCCCAGTGGGATCTGCTGGTGGTCGACGAAGCGCACCACCTGGCTTGGAGCGAAGAAGCGCCGAGCCGCGAATATCAGGTGATCGAGCAATTGGCCGAGCATATCCCCGGCGTGCTGCTGCTGACCGCCACCCCGGAACAGCTTGGCCAACAGAGCCACTTCGCGCGCCTGCGCCTGCTCGATCCAAACCGTTTCCACGACTACGGCGAGTTCGTCGCCGAGCAGCAGAAATACCGCCCGGTGGCCGACGCCGTCACCCTGCTGCTGAGCGGTGAGCGCCTGGCCGACGACAAATTGAACCTGCTGGGCGAGCTGATCGACGAGCAGGACATCGAACCGCTGCTCAAAGCCGCCAACAGCGAAGGCGACAACGCCGAGCAGGCGCGTCAGGAGCTGGTTTCCATGCTGATGGATCGCCACGGTACCAGCCGCGTGCTGTTCCGCAACACCCGTAACGGCGTGAAGGGCTTCCCGCACCGCAACCTGCACCAGATCAAGCTGCCGTTGCCGACCCAGTACCAGACCGCGATCAAAGTCTCCGGCATCATGGGCGCCAAGAAGTCCGTCGAAGCGCGCGCGCGCGACATGCTGTACCCGGAGCAGATCTACCAGGAATTCGAAGGCGAAAACGCCACCTGGTGGAACTTCGACCCCCGCGTCGAGTGGCTGCTGGACTACCTGCTGGCCAACCGCAACGAAAAAGTGCTGGTGATCTGCGCCAAGGCCGACACCGCGCTGCAGCTGGAGCAGGTGCTGCGCGAGCGTGAAGCGATCCGCGCCGCGGTGTTCCACGAAGGGCTGTCGATCATCGAGCGCGACCGCGCCGCCGCCTACTTCGCCTCCGAAGAGGAAGGCGCGCAGGTGCTGCTGTGTTCCGAGATCGGCTCCGAAGGCCGCAACTTCCAGTTCGCCAGCCAGCTGGTGATGTTCGATCTGCCGTTCAACCCGGACCTGCTGGAGCAGCGTATCGGCCGTCTGGACCGTATCGGCCAGATGCACGATATCCAAATCATGGTGCCTTACCTGGAACACACCGCGCAGGCGGTGCTGGGCCGCTGGTTCCACGAGGGGCTGGATGCCTTCGAACACACCTGCCCGACCGGCCGCACCATCTACGACAGCTGCTACGAGCAGTTGATCGGCTATCTGGCCGCGCCGACCGAACAGGAAGGCTTCGACGAATTCATCCACGCCTGCCGCCAGCAGCACGATCAGTTGAAAGCGCAGCTGGAACAGGGCCGCGACCGCCTGCTGGAGATGCACTCCAACGGCGGCGACAAAGCCCAGGCGCTGGCCGCCGCCATCGCCGAGCAGGATAACGACGTCAATCTGGTGGGCTTCGCGCTCAACCTGTTCGACATCGTCGGCATCAACCAGGAAGACCGCAGCGACAACCTGATCGTGCTGACGCCGTCCGACCATATGCTGGTGCCGGACTTCCCGGGCCTGCCGCAGGACGGCTGCACCGTCACCTTCGATCGCGATCGGGCGCTGTCGCGCGAAGACGCGCAGTTCGTCAGTTGGGAGCACCCGATCATCCGCAACGGCCTGGATCTGATCCTGTCCGGCGATACCGGCAGCTGCGCGGTGTCCCTGTTGAAAAACAAAGCGTTGCCGGTCGGCACCCTGTTGGTTGAGCTGGTGTACGTGGTGGAGGCTCAGGCGCCGAAGCACCTGCAGCTGACCCGCTTCCTGCCGCCGACGCCAATCCGCATGCTGATGGATCGCAAGGGCACCAATCTGGCGGCGCAGGTCGAGTTCGAAAGCTTCAACCGCCAGCTGAACGCGGTCAACCGCCACACCTCCAGCAAGCTGGTCAACGCCGTGCAGCAAGACGTGCACGCCATGCTGCAGCAGGCGGAAAGCCTGGTGGAAGCGCAGGCGCGCACGCTTATCGAACAGGCGAAGCAAGAGGCGGACGACAAGCTGAGCGCCGAGCTGGCGCGTCTGGAAGCGCTGAAGGCGGTCAACCCGAACATCCGCGACGACGAAGTCGAAGCGCTGGAGTTCAACCGCCGTCAGGTGCTGGCCAACCTTAATGAAGCCGGCTGGCGTCTTGACGCCATTCGTCTGGTGGTGGTCACCCACCAGTAACCGGCGCGACGCGGGGCGGCAACCGCCTCCCCGTTCGGCCCTTTTCGCGGAGCCAAGATGGAACCCTACAATCCCCCGCAGGACCCGCTGCACATCCTGTATCAGGATGAACACATCATGGTGGTTAACAAGCCCAGTGGCTTGCTGTCGGTGCCCGGCCGCGCGCCGGAAAACAAAGACAGCCTGATGACCCGCATTCAGGCCGATCATCCGGACGCCGAGTCGGTGCACCGGCTGGACATGGCCACCAGCGGGGTGATCGTGGTGGCGCTCAACAAGGCCGCCGAGCGCGAGCTGAAGCGTCAGTTCCGCGAACGCGAACCGAAGAAATCCTATATCGCCCGCGTTTGGGGGCATATGGCGCATGACGAAGGGTTGGTGGACTTGCCGCTGATCTGCGACTGGCCGAACCGGCCGCTGCAAAAGGTGTGTTTTGACACCGGCAAAGCGGCGCAGACGGAGTATCAGGTGCTGTCGCGCGACGCCGACGGCAGCACGCGCGTAAAGCTGACGCCGATCACCGGCCGCTCGCACCAGCTGCGGGTGCACATGCTGGCGCTGGGGCATCCGATCCTCGGCGACGGTTTCTACGCCCCACCGGAGGCCAAGGCGATGGCGCCGCGGCTGCAGCTGCATGCGCAAGAGCTGCGCATCACCCACCCCGCCTTCCAGACGCCGATGCACTTTCGCGCCGAACCGGATTTCTGAGGCTAATCTCAGGGATACCCTAAATAATTCGAGTTGCAGGAAGACGGCAACTAAGCGCTGCCCCGGGAGCGTACAAAAAGTACGTAACCGGGGTAAGCGCAGGCAGCCAACACACCTGCAGCTCGAAGTATGACGGGTATCGTTATTTGAAGCCTTTCTCGCGTTTGATCAGATCGTACGCCGCCTGAATTTCCTGCGCTTTCTGCTTGGCCATTTCCATCATCTGCGGCGGCAAGCCCTTCGCCACCAGCTTATCCGGATGGTGTTCGCTCATTAATTTGCGGTAGGCGCGTTTGATGGTGGCGGCATCGTCGCTGCTGCGCACGCCGAGCACCTTGCACGCATCGTCGAGCGTCGGGCCGCGCTGAGCCTGCTGATAGCCGCCCTGCGAATACCCGCCCTGCTGACCGCCGCCGAACTGACGCCCGCCCTCCATCATGCTGAGAAACTGATCGAACTGCGCATGCGAAATGCCCAGCTCTTCGGCGATGACATACAGCACCTGGCGTTCATTCGGGTGCAGCGAGCCGTCGGCGAACGCCGCCTGAATCTGAATTTCCAGAAACATCCGAATCAAATCGAAGCGGCCAAAACAGATGCTGCGGAACTGCTGCAGCGTCTCACGCAGCGGGAACTGGCTCTGTTTCCCCTCGCGGAACGCCTGCTGCGCCGCGGTGCGCGCTTCGCCGTGCAGCTGCAGGCGATCCATGAACAGGCTGGCGATCTGGATATCTGCCTCGGTAACGCGTCCTTTGGATTTGGTCAGGTGGCCCATCACCTGAAAAGTGGTGCGGAAAAACAGCGTTTGCCGCGTTTGCTGGTCGGTGAAGAAACCCCGGCTGCGCTTATTGCTGCGCGCCGTATCGATCATATGACCGATAATCAGCCCCAGAACTACACCCCAGAATCCCGCGCCAGACCAAATGGCGACGATGACGCCGAGCAGTTTTCCCCAATACTGCATATACTCCTCAATTATCATGCCGAAAGCCGCCCGCCCCCTTCGCTTCAGGAAAGGGCGCAGGCGATTTTTCCCAGAATTTGGATTATCATACCTGTCATTTATCTTTGCGCCTAACGACGACGCAAGTAAACGGCTGGATTTAGCACTAGCGCAACGCAGATGAGTAATATAGTCTCTGACCGTTTGCCGGACATGACGCCTCTGATGACGGAACACCAAAACCGCGTATGAAAAAAAGTTTCCCAACACTGCTGGCCACGATGATTTGGACGGCACTCTACAGTCAGCACGCGCTGGCTGATCTGGCCGAGCAATGCATGCTTGGCGTTCCCGTTTACGACAAACCTTTGGTCAGCGGCGATCCGAACAGCCTGCCGGTCACCATCAATGCCGATGACTCGCGCGCCGACTATCCGAAAAGCGCCCTGTTCAGCGGTAACGTGCATATCGAGCAGGGCAACAGCACCCTGACCGCCAAAGAAGTCGAGCTGAACCAGACGCAAAACCCTGGCCAGGCGGAGCCGGTGCGCACCGTCACCGCCACCGGCGACGTGCACTACAGCGACAATCAGATCAAACTGAAAGGCCCGAAGGCCTGGTCGAACCTGACCACCAAAGATACCGACGTCTATGAAGGCGACTACCAAATGGTAGGCCGTCAGGGGCGTGGCGACGCCGACAAGATGAAAATGCGCGGCGCCAACCGTTACACCATTCTGGAAAACGGCACCTTTACCTCCTGTCTGCCGGGCGACGACAGCTGGAGCGTGGTCGGCTCCGAAGTGATCCACGATCGCGAAGAGCAGGTGGCGGAAGTGTGGAACGCCCGCTTCCGCATCGGCGGCGTGCCGGTGTTCTACAGCCCGTACCTGCAATTGCCGGTCGGCGACAAGCGCCGTTCCGGCTTCCTGATCCCGAACGCCAAGTACGGCAGCAACAACGGCTTCGAGTTCATGTTGCCGTACTACTGGAACATCGCGCCGAACTACGACGCCACCATCACGCCGCACTATATGTCCAAGCGCGGCCTGCAGTGGCAGACCGAGTTCCGCTATCTGGTGCAGCCGGGCCTCGGCCTGATGGAGTTCGACTGGTTGCCGGACGACAAGGAATACGGCAAAGATCATGACGACAGCAAGCGCTGGCTGTTCTACTGGAACCACAACGGCGTCATGGATCAGGTGTGGCGCTTCAACGTCGACTACACCAAGGTCAGCGATTCCAAATACTTCACCGATCTGGACTCCAAGTACGGTTCCACCACCGACGGCTATGCCACGCAGAAATTCAGCCTCGGCTACGCCAACGAGAACTGGAACGCCACGCTGAGTTCCAAGCAGTTCCAGATTTACGACGATACCGATCGCTCGCAGTCGGAATCGTATAAAGTTCAGCCGCAGTTGGATCTGAACTACTACAAAAACGACCTCGGCCCGTTCGATTTCCATATTTACGGCCAGGCGGCCAAGTTCACCAGCGTCAACCCATACAGCCCGGACGCCACCCGTCTGCATATGGAGCCGACGCTCAACCTGCCGCTGACCAACGGCTGGGCCAGCCTCAACACCGAAGCCAAGGTGATGGCGACCCACTACCAGCAGGATATTCCTGACGGTTTCGCCGCCAACTACCAGAGCCGCAAAGGCACCGCTGCACCGGATCTTGATGATTCGGTCAACCGCGTATTGCCGCAGTTCAAGGTCGACGGCAAGCTGGTGTTCGAACGCCCGATGATCTGGGCCGAAGGCGCCACCCAGACGCTGGAGCCGCGCGTACAGTACCTGTACGTGCCGTACCGCGACCAGAGCAACATCTACACCTACGACACCACGCTGCTGCAGACCGACTACTCCGGCCTGTTCCGCGACCGCACCTACAGCGGCCTGGATCGCATCGCTTCGCAGAACCGCGTCTCCACCGGTTTGACCACCCGCATTTATGATGACGCGCTGGTTGAACGTTTTAACGCTTCCGTGGGTCAAATCTACTACTTCAGCCGTTCGCGCACCGGCGATCAGGTAACCGGGTACGACAACAACGACGATACCGGCAGCGTGGCCTGGGCCGGCGATACCTATTGGAAAATCGACGATCGTTGGGGCCTGCGCGGCGGCCTGCAGTACGACACCCGCCTGAACAGCGTCTCGCTGGGCAACGGCGTGGTGGAATACCGCCAGGACGCCGAGCGCGTGGTGCAGTTGAACTACCGTTACGCCACGCCGGAATACATCCAGACGGCGTTGAACACCAAAACGGTTCCGGCCTTCCAGGACGGCATCTCGCAGGTGGGCATCACCGGCAGCTGGCCGATCGCCGATCGTTGGGCGGTGGTCGGGGCGTATTACTACGACACCCGCGCCAAGCAATCCGCCGATCAGCTGGTGGGGCTGAAGTACAACACCTGCTGCTGGGCGGTGACCCTGGGCTATGAGCGCAAGATCACCGATTGGAACAACAGCAACAATACCAGCGTTTACGACAACAGAGTTTCGTTCAACGTCGAACTGCGCGGCCTGAGCAGCGATCATAGTCTCGGCTCCGCAGAAATGCTGCGCTCCGGCATTCTGCCGTATCAGCGCGCATTCTGACGCTTTGCAACACTTTGAAAACGAGAACTTTCACCCGCATTTGCGGATTACATAATGGGAAATGTATGAAGAACTGGAGAACGCTTATTCTCGGATTGGTGGTTTGCGCCAATGCCGCGTTCGCAGCACCCCAAGAAGTGGATAAAGTCGCCGCCGTCGTGGATAACGGCGTGGTACTCGAAAGCGACGTCAACGGTCTGTTGCAGTCAGTGAAGCTCAACGCCCAGCAGGCCGGCCAGCAATTGCCGGACGACAAGACGCTGCGCCATCAGATCATCGAACGCCTGATCATGGATAACATCCAGCTGCAGATGGCCAAGAAAATGGGCATCACCGTGTCCGACGCCGATCTGGACAAGGCGATCGCCAACATCGCCGCGCAAAACAAGATGAGCGTCGATCAGCTGCGCAGCCGCCTGTCGTACGAAGGGTTGAACTACAACACCTACCGTTCGCAGATCCGCAAAGAGATGCTGATCTCCGAAGTGCGTAACAACGAAGTGCGCCGTCGCGTCACCATCCTGCCGCAGGAAGTGGATGCGCTGGCCAAGCAGGTGGGCGCGCAGAACGGCAGCGACACCGAAATGAACATCAGCCACATCCTGATCCCGCTGCCGGAGAATCCGTCGCAGCAGCAGGTCGACAAAGCCGAAGAGCTGGCCAAACGCCTGGTGGGTGAGATCAACAGCGGCGCCGACTTCGGCAAGCTGGCGATCACCTACTCCGCCGATTCTCAGGCGCTGAAAGGCGGCAACATGGGCTGGGGCAAGCTGCAAGAGATCCCGACCCTGTTCGCGGAACGTCTGGTGAGCGCCAAGAAAGGCGACGTCGTCGGCCCAATCCGTTCCGGCGTCGGCTTCCACATCCTGAAAGTGAACGACATCCGCGGCGCCAGCCAGTCGGTGTCGGTCACCGAAGTGCACGCCCGTCACATCCTGCTGAAACCTTCGGTGGTGCTGACCGACGATCAGGCGCGCGCCAAACTGCAATCCGTGGCGGAAGCGATCAAGAGCGGCCGCGCCAAGTTTGCCGACGAAGCCAAACAGCTGTCGCAGGATCCGGGTTCTGCCATGCAGGGCGGCGATCTGGGCTGGGCTTCCCCGGACATCTACGATCCGGCCTTCCGCGATGCGTTGCTGAAGCTGAGCAAGGGTGAAATCAGCGCGCCGGTCCACTCTTCCTTCGGCTGGCACCTGATTCAGCTGCTGGACACTCGTCAGGTGGATAAGACCGACGCCGCGCAGAAAGATCGCGCTTACCGCATGCTGTTCAACCGTAAATTCGCCGAAGAAGCGCAGACCTGGATGCAGGAACAGCGCGCCCAGGCTTACGTGAAGATCCTCGATGGCAGCGATGCACAGCAATAAACGCGTCGTCATTACCCCCGGCGAACCCGCCGGGGTAGGGCCGGATTTGGTGGCAGCGCTGGCGCAACAGGATTGGCCTGTTGAGCTGGTGGTGTGCGCCGATCCGGCCCTGCTGCTTGAACGCGCCAAGCGTTTGGGCCTGCCGCTGACGCTGCGCGACTACCAGCCGCAGCAACCGGCCGAAGCGCAACGCGCCGGCACGCTGACCGTACTGCCGGTCCCGCTCGCTCACCCGGTCACCGCCGGGGAGCTGAACGTCGGCAACAGTGCCTACGTGGTGGAAACCCTGGCGCGCGCCTGCGACGGCTGCCTCAACGGCGAATTCGCTGCGCTGATCACCGGCCCGGTGAACAAGGGCGTGATCAACGACGCCGGCGTGCCGTTTATCGGCCATACCGAATTCTTTGCCGATCGCAGCCGCTGCGATCGCGTGGTGATGATGCTCGCGACCGAAGAGCTGCGCGTGGCGCTGGCGACCACCCACCTGCCGCTGCTGGCGGTGCCGGGCGCCATCACGCAACAGAGCCTGTTCGAAGTCATCCGCATCCTCGACCACGATCTGAAAACCAAATTTGGCATCGCCCGGCCGCACATTTACGTCTGCGGCCTGAACCCCCACGCCGGGGAAGGCGGCCATATGGGGCACGAAGAGATAGACACCATCATCCCGGCGCTCGACGCGCTGCGCGCTGAGGGCATCCATCTTGTCGGCCCGCTGCCGGCGGACACCCTGTTCCAGCCCAAATATCTGCAAGATGCCGATGCGGTGCTGGCGATGTATCACGATCAGGGGCTGCCGGTGCTAAAATACCAAGGGTTCGGCCGCGCGGTGAATATCACCCTCGGTTTGCCTTTCATACGCACCTCGGTCGACCACGGTACCGCTCTGGAACTGGCCGGCACCGGCACCGCCGATGTCGGCAGTTTCCAAACGGCCCTGAATCTCGCCATTAAAATGATAATTAATTGTAATGAATAACAGAGTCCACCAAGGGCACTTTGCCCGCAAACGCTTTGGACAAAACTTTTTAACCGATCAGTTTGTCATCGATAGCATTGTCTCCGCCATTCACCCGCAGCCGGGCGAAGCGGTGGTCGAGATCGGCCCCGGCCTCGGCGCCTTGACCGAGCCGGTCGGCGCGCGCATGGACCGCATGACGGTGATCGAACTGGACCGCGATCTGGCCACCCGGCTGGAGAACCACCCGCGGCTGAAAGACAAGCTGACCATCCACCAGCAGGACGCCATGACGGTGAATTTCGCCGAACTTGCCGAGGAAGCTGGCCAACCGCTGCGCGTATTTGGTAACCTTCCGTACAATATTTCGACGCCGCTGATGTTCCACCTTTTCAGCTATACTCAGGCAATCCGCGACATGCACTTTATGTTGCAAAAAGAGGTGGTCAACCGTCTGGTGGCCGGCCCGAACAGCAAGGCCTACGGGCGTTTGACCGTGATGGCGCAGTACTACTGCAACGTCATTCCGGTGCTGGAAGTGCCGCCGACCGCGTTCGCGCCGCCGCCGAAGGTCGATTCCGCCGTGGTGCGTCTGGTGCCGCACAGCGTGCTGCCGAATCCGGTGGGCGACGTGCGCATGCTGAGCCGCATCACCACGCAGGCGTTCAACCAGCGGCGGAAAACCATCCGCAACAGCCTGGGCGACCTGTTCACGCCGGAGCAGCTGACGGAGCTGGGCGTCGATCCTTCGCTCAGAGCAGAAAATATTTCTGTGGCGCAGTACTGCAAGCTGGCGAACTGGCTGTCAGCCAATCCGGCGCCGCAGCAATAAGGAGTTGTTGTCATGATTGATTCGCCCCGCGTGTGTATTCAGGTTCAGAGCATCTATGTGGAATCACAGTCGATCCCTGAAGAAGAGCGTTACGTCTTCGCCTATACCATCACCATCCGCAATCTGGGGCGGACCGACGTGCAACTGCTGGGCCGTTACTGGCTGATCACCAACAGCAACGGCCGCCAAACCGAAGTTCAGGGCGAAGGCGTGATCGGCGAACAGCCCGTCATTCCGCCCGGCGGAGAGTTTCAGTACACCAGCGGCGCGATTCTGGAAACGCCGCTGGGCACCATGGAAGGCCATTACGAAATGGTTGACCACCAGGGTCAGCCGTTCCGCACCGCTATTCCCGTGTTTCGCTTAGCCATTCCAACGCTGATCCATTAATTATGTCGACATACCTTATCGGCGACGTTCACGGCTGTTTCGATGAACTGAAGTCGCTGCTGGCTCAGGTTGCGTTCGATCCCGAGCGCGATCAACTGTGGCTGACCGGCGATCTGGTGGCGCGCGGCCCCGCCTCGCTGGACGTGCTGCGCTTCGTGCGCTCGCTCGGCCCGGCGGTGCGCATGGTGCTGGGCAACCACGATCTGCACCTGCTGGCGGTTTACGCCGGCATCAGCCGCAACAAACCCAAAGATCGCATCACCCCGCTGCTGGAGGCGCCGGACGCCGACGAGCTGATCAACTGGCTGCGCCGCCAACCGGTGCTGCAGGTGGACGATGAGCAAAAGCTGGTGATGGCGCACGCCGGCATCACCCCGCAGTGGGATATCGACACCGCGAAAATGTGCGCGCGCGAAGTGGAAGCGGTATTAAGCAGCGACAGCTACCCGCTGTTCCTCGACGCCATGTACGGCGATATGCCGAACAACTGGACGCCGGAGCTGAGCGGCCTGGCGCGCCTGCGTTTCAGCACCAATGCGCTGACGCGCATGCGTTATTGCTTCCCCAACGGCCAGCTCGACATGATCTGCAAAGATGCGCCGGGCACCGCCCCCGCGCCGCTGAAACCGTGGTTCGAGCTGCCGCGCCTGGTGGATCCGGAATACACCATCGTCTTCGGCCACTGGGCCTCGCTGGAAGGCAAGGGCACGCCGGAAGGCGTGATCGGGCTGGACACAGGCTGCTGCTGGGGCGGCGATCTGACGATGCTGCGCTGGGAAGACCGCCGTTACTTCACGCAGCCCGCTAATCGCGGCGAGGCGCCCGACCACGCCGGCAGGCTGGCCGCGTTCTGAAAACATCAAGGCGGCCCCAGGCCGCCTTTGCTCTCTTTAGCGCCTTACGCCCCAATCACCCCGCCATCTTCACGCGTGATCATCAACACCGATGAACGCGGGCGCGGGCTGTTGTTTGGGAAGTGCGAATCGCCCTCTTCTCCCGGATGCTGCACGTTGACGAACATCGTCTTGTAGTCCGGGGTGAAGGTGATGCCGGTCAGTTCGCAGGACTTCGGCCCCACCATGAAACGGCGAATTTCGCCGCTGATCGGATCGCCCACCAGCATCTGGTTGTTGCCCTGCCCGGCGTAATCGCCCTTGTTGCTGTACTTGCCGTCGGTGAGGATCCACAGGCGGCCGGCGCGATCGAAGCCCAGCCCATCCGGGCTGTTGAAGGTATTTTCCGCCGTGATGTTCGGCGTGCCGCGATTGACGCCTTCCGGATGGGCGATCGGGTTGCCGCACAGCGCATAGATGTCCCAGGCGAAGGTGCCGGCGGTGGCGTCGCCGCCCTCGTCCCAGCGAATGATCTGGCCATAGATATTGTTCGGCCGCGGGTTGGCGGCGTTCAGCGGCATCCCTTCCTCGCCGCGCTTGCTGTTGTTGGTCAACGTGCAGTACGCGCGGCCGTCATGCGGGTTCACCGCGATCCACTCCGGACGATCCATTTTGGTGGCGCCGACCTGCTGCGCCGCCTTGCGGGCGAAGATCAGCACTTCGGCCTCATCGCGGAAGCCGTTCTCCGGCGTCAGGCCGTTCTTGCCGAACTCGAGCGCAATCCAGCGCCCTTTGCCCTTCAGCGGCGTGCCGGTCTCATCGCCGTCGAACTGCGCCACGTACAGCGTCCCTTCGTCCAGCAGCGTGCGGTTGTTGGCCGGATTGGCGGCGTCGACCACGCCTTTGGAAACGTACTTATAGATATGTTCACCGCGCTCGTCGTCCCCCATGTACACCACCAAACGGCCATCTTTGGCCACGGTCACCGCCGCGTTCTCGTGCTTGAAGCGGCCCAGCGCGGTGTGCTTGATGGGCGTCGAGGTCGGATTCAGCGGGTCAATCTCGACGATCCAGCCGTGGCGGTTGAATTCATTGGGGTTCTTCGCCACGTCGAAGCGCTCGTCATAGTCCGGCCAGTTGCGCTCCGGTTCGCTGGCCTTCAGCGTGTAGCGCTTCTGTTCCGGCGTGGTTTTGTAATCAGCCTGATGAGTGCCAAAGTAGGTATCGAAGTTTTCTTCGCAGGTCAGGTAGGTGCCCCACGGCGTCTTGCCGTTGGCGCAGTTGCCGAAAGTGCCCAGCACCTTGCGCCCGCTCGGATCGGCGGCGGTCTGCAGCAGCGGGTGCCCGGCGGCCGGGCCGCTGAACTGCATTTCGGTATTGGCGGTGATGCGGCGGTTATAGCGCGACGGGCGCTCCACCTCCCAGCGCTGGCCGTCGCCGACGCGCTTTACCGCCACGATGGAGACGCCGTGCGCCGCCTGCGATTTACGCACCTCTTCCAGGCTGGTGGCCTTGGCGCCGCCGTGAGCGAACAGGTACTGCTCGTTAACGTATTCGTTATTGATGGCCATCACGCCGTGATTGTCATCGATCGGGAAGAAGCTCATGCCGTCGTTATTGTCGCCGAACTGTTTTTCCTGATCGGCGGCGCTGTTGTTGCCCTGCGGATCGAAGGCCGACGCGCCGTCTACCAGCGGCTCACCCCAGGAGATCAGCACCTCGGCGCGGTAGCCCGGCGCGATGGTCACCTCATCGGCGGTAGACGCGGCGATGCCCTGAAAGCCCAACAGCTTGTTCGGCGGCAGATCCTCGGCCAACGCCTCACTGGAGACCGACCAGATGCCGCCGCCGAGAAAACCGGCCAGGCCGACGGCGCCGGCGCTGCCGAGCAGCAGTTTGCGGCGAGTGGGATCGATCAGGCGGTCGGCGTCTAATTGCTCAATTTGCTTGGTCATAGCGTGGTTACCTTTTTAGTTATGGCGCCGCAGTCAAGATTCACCAGAGTTGCCGTGGCGCTCGGAGTTGGGCTTCATACTAATCAGGTAATGTGACGGAAAGGTTACAAACGACGGGCGCAAAAAGGCCGGGGGCGCAATTGCTTGCGCCCCCGGGGATAGTTGGCTAACGCGCTTAAATCAGCGGCGCTGCAGGATTTCGAAGCAGTAGCTGTGCGAGTTCAGATCGTCGGCGTCGTGGAATTCGCTGAACGTGGTTTCCCACTCGTCCGGCTCGTAATCCGGGAAGTGGGTATCGCCGCCGACTTCGGCGTCGATGTGCGTCAGGTACAGGCGATCGGCGCGCGGCAGCAGCTGGGTATAGATGCGCCCACCGCCGATCACCATCACTTCTTCCACCTCGCCCGCGGCGGCCAGCGCTTCATCCAGCGAGGTCACCCAGGTCACCCCGGCGGCATTGCCCGGGCGGCTGCTCAAAACGATATTGTGGCGGCCCGGCAGCGGGCGGCCGATGGACTCGAAGGTCTTGCGGCCCATAATAACCGGCTTATTCAACGTGTTGCGTTTAAACCACGCAAGGTCCGCCGGCAGGTGCCACGGCATGGCGTTTTCCATGCCAATAACGCGATCCGCCGCCAAGGCAGCGATCAGGCTGATAATCATTGTTTAACCCTGTGTAGGCAGCAAAATTGGTGACACTATACGTAAAGGCCTGAGTGCCGTCGATAGGCTAATCAAGCAAGATGAATATATAAGATAGCTCTTATCAGTATATCTAATAACCAACGATCTCCCGCCAGGTCATTTCACACGCTGGGGCGTTTGCGGTACAGCCACAGGCCCGGCAACGACAGGCCGATCGACAATGCGCCAACGATAAAACTGGCCTTGAGGAAGTTGGTGATCATGGTCTCCATCAGGGCTTCGCTGTAGCCCAGATGCGAGATCTCCACCACCGTTATCATCGCGGTATAGGCGGAAATGCCGGGGAACATCGGGATCACCGCCGCCACGGTGAACACCTTCGGGTGCGCCAGCAGCCAGCGCGACCAGTAGATGCCGATGATACCGATCAGGATCGCCGCCAGCAGCGAGGCCCACTCGATGTTCATGCCGCCGTGCATCATCAGCATGCGCGAGCCGCGCCCGATAGCCCCGAGCAACGCGCAATAGCGCAGCGCGCGCAGCGGCACGTTGAACACCATGGCGAAGCCCAGCGCCGGCACCGCCGCCAACAGCATCTCCTGCAACAAGGCCCACAGCAGACTCATGACCACCCCCGCAGATCCCACAGCGACATCGCCATCACCACCCCGATGCAGGTCGCCAGCGTCAGCAGGCTGGCCATCGCCCAACGCGCCAGCCCGGTATTGACGTGCCCCTTGAACATGTCTGCCACCGCGTTGATCAGCGGGAAGCCCGGCACCAGCAACAGCACGCTGGCGGCCATCGCCACGCTCGAGGTGTCTTTAAACGCCGGCAGGCGCAGCAGCAGTCCGGAGATCGACGTAGCGACAAACGCCGTCAGGCAAAAATTGATCAGCGGATTCATATGGCGGGCGGTGAGGATTTGACGCACCAGCATCGCCGCGCCGCTGGCGATAAAGGTCACCAGGAAAGCATCGCCGCCGCCGCCGTTGAGCATGCTGAAACACCCGCAGGACAACCCCACCATCAGCACCACCAGCCAGCGCGGGTAACGCAGCGGCCGGATCCTGTCAAAGCGGCGCGCCACGTCGTGCGCATCCGCCAGGTGGTGCTCGGCGAGGATCACGATATGCTGCACTTCGGTCACCACCTGCATATTGATGCCGCGATCGACGTTCTTGCGGGTGGTGGTCAGGCAGGCGCCGTGGCTGAGGGTGGTCAACACCACCGCATTGGCGGAGATCGAGCTTTCCACGCTGTCCATCCCCAGCGCCAGCCCCAGGCGGGTCGACAGCTGTTCCACCACCGTGCTCTCGGCGCCGTGCTGCAACAGCAGCAGCGCGCATTGAATGCACAGGCGGGTAATTTCACGCTGTTGCCGGTGCGGCTCCGGCCGGTCTGTGGCGTTAGTCTGCTGCATGGTGCTCCGTTGCTGGCGGTAGATGAATTATTATCATAGAGCCTAACAATACCTCATTGGGTTGATGCGCATCAGAGGAAGCGGCGTTATTATCGCCAGAACTCTGTCTTTTGCGCGAGACGCTCCCATGCTTGAAACTTCGCTGTTCGTCGCCGGCATTGCCGCCCTCGGCATGCTCTCCCCCGGCCCGGATTTTTTCCTGGTGATCAAAAACGCCGCCCGCTATCCGCGGCTGGCCGCCATGATGACCGCCTTCGGCGTGATCTGCGGCGTCGCCACCCACATGTCCTACTGCGTCGCCGGGCTGGCGGTGGTGATCACCACCACGCCGTGGCTGTTTAACCTGCTGAAATACGCCGGGGCGGTCTATCTGGTGTGGATCGGCATCCAGGCGCTGCTGTCGCGCGGCGGCGGCAAGATGAACGTCAGCAATCTGCCGCAGCAGCAGGTCAGCCTGAAGAGCGCCTTTGCGCAAGGCTACCTGTGCAACCTGCTGAACCCGAAGGCCACCCTGTTCTTCCTGGCGGTGTTCACCCAGGTGCTGCAGATCGATTCCGGTCTGGGCGACAAGCTGTGGTACGCGGGGATTATTCTCGGCCTGTCGGTTATCTGGTGGCCGCTGCTGGTGTTCCTGATCCAGAGCGGGCCGGTGCGCCGCGGGTTGGAAAAGACCCAGAAGATCGTCGACAAGCTGCTGGGCGGCATGCTGATCGCCCTGGGCATCAAGGTCGCGCTGAGCTAAGCAAAAGAAGGGGCGCCGATCTGGCGCCCCTACTCTTATCCTTTGGCTTCCACCACCTCGTCCTCCGGCGCCTTGCCGTCGATACTGCCGCGCCAGCCGGTCTGCTGCACCCGCGCCAGCCGATTCTGATCCTGCTCGATGGCCGCGCTGAGCATCTCCTTGGCCCGCTGCAGGCTGGCGATGCGGAACTCGGTGTCCTGATAATTCTCCAGCGTGTCTTCCAGCATCTTCAGGTTATAGCGGCGGAACGTGTCCGCCTTCTCGCGCGCCTCATAGGCGTCCAGCCCCAGCAGCTCCAGCGTTTCACGGCCGACGCGCAGCGAGCTTTCGAAGGTTTCGCGCTCCGGTTTTTCCACCCCCAGCTGCCGCAGCTGATACCAGTGATCGACGTCGCGCGCCCGTGCCACCACCTTCAGATGCGGGAAGTGCTGCCTGGCCAGCTCGGTTAGCGCCAGGCTATCTTCCACGTCATCGATGGCGTTGATCAGCACCTTGGCGTGGGCGGCGCCGGCGGCCTCCAGCAGATCGGCGCGCGTGGCGTCGCCGTAGAACACCTTGGTGTCGAATTTGCGCAGCGTTTCGATATGGTCCGGATCGTGATCCAGCACCACGGTGTGTACGCCGTTGGCCAGCAGCAAGCGGCCGGCGATCTGGCCGAAACGGCCGAAGCCGGCGATGATCACGCTGGCATTTTCGTCGTCGATGACGTCCGCCGGGCGCTCCTCTTTCGGCGCATTTTTCTCCAGCTGCGCGGCGATCACCAACAGCAGCGGCGTGGCCGCCATCGACAGCGCCACCGCCAGCGTCAGCGACTTGGCCCATTCGACCGGCAGTACGCCGGCCAGCTGCGCGGCGCTGAAGATCACGAAGGCGAATTCACTGCCCTGCCCCAGCAGAATGGCAAACAGGCCGCGCTGGCGCTTCGGCACGCCGAGCAGCGGCCCAATCAGCCACAGCAGCGCTGCCTTGATCAGCATAAAGCCCAGCAACAGCGAGGCGATCAGCAGCGGGTGATGGAACAGCGTGCCGAAGTCGATCGACATGCCGACGCCGATAAAGAACAGCCCCAGCAGCAGCCCTTTGAACGGCTGAATATCGCTCTCCAGCGCGTGGCGGTATTCCGAACTCGCCAGCAGCACCCCGGCGAGGAACGCCCCCATCGCCATCGAAAGCCCGGCCATCTCCAGCAGGATGCCGAAACCGAACACCAGGAACAGCGCCACGGCGCTGAACACTTCGCGCATGCCCGAACGGGCGACGAAGTGCAGCAGCGGGCGGGTGACGTAGCGGCCGAGCAGCACCACCATCGTCAACGCGCCCACCACCTTGGCCGCCGACAGCACGAAAGCGCCCAGCGTGGTGGTGGCGCCGCTGCTGGCCAACAGCGGGATCATCGCCACCAGCGGGATCGCCGCGATATCCTGGAACAGCAGCACCGCAAACGCGCTGCGGCCGATCGGCGACGGCGTCAAATTGCGTTCGCTCATCGCCTGCATGGCGATGGCGGTGGATGAGAGGGCCAGCGTCAGGCCGATCAGCAGCGCCACCTTCCAGTTGAGGCCGAGGAAGTAACAGAAGGCGCTCAGCGCCAGGCCGCAGCCCACCATCTGAATGCTGCCGCCGCCGAACACCGAGGCGCGCAGCGTCCACAGCCGCTTGGGATCCAGCTCCAGGCCGATGATAAACAGCATCAGCACCACGCCGATCTCGGCGAAGGTCAGGATCGATTCGGCGTCCGACACCAGCTTCAGCCCCCAGGGGCCAATGATGCAGCCGGCGATCAGGTAGCCGAGCACCGAGCCCAGCCCCAGACGCACCGCGATCGGCACGAACAGCGCGGCGGAGCCGAGGTAGATCAGCCCCTCGATCATCATGTGGTGGTTATCCATGGCTGGCCTCCCGAGTTTCCGCTTCGGCATGTTCCATCAGGTAGTCGACCAACCGCTGCCGGTAGGCTTCGCCGGCGGCGAGCAGCGCCGGTTCGTTGCAGGTAAAAGTATTATGTACGGCAAAATAGGGTTGCCAGTTCATGCCGCAGTAGATCGCCGTGGCCTGCAGCGGCTGCGCCAGCGCAGCAAAGTTGGGAAAGTCGCCCAGCTCGAAGTGGTGCTCGTCGCCGCCGCTGGTCACCGCCCACAGGCAGTCTTTACCCACCAGCGCGTTGCCGTCGTGGCCGTAGGCCCAGCCGTGCTCCAGCACTTTGTCGATCCACAGCTTCAACAGCGGCGGGAAGCTGTACCACTGCATCGGATGCTGCAGCACCACCAGGTCGGCGCGCTCCAGCGCCCGCTGCTCGGCGTTGATATCGATATTGAAATCGGGGTACAGCTCATACAGCGAGCGCACCTCTACCTCGGGGAGATCCCTCACCGCCTGCAGCAGGCGCTGATTGGCATGCGAATGCCGGGGATACGGGTGAGCGTAAATTATCAGAATCATTCTTATCGTCGTTCCTTCGTTCCTTGCCAATACACCAAGCATATACCAATCACACAGGGTGACAGTTTGCCCACTGATTGATAGCGGAAATTTTTAACGCCTGCCGACAAATTCGCTGAATAAAAAAAGGGCGCTGCATTGAACTGCAGCGCCCCTGGCGTAGTGTTATCGCGCGGTTACTTGCCGATGCGCGCGTGCATTTCCTGCACCGACGTCACCTGCTCGGTCGGATCCGCTTTCAGCGCCATCGCGGTGGCGAAGCCGCCGTTCAACGTGGTGTCGTAGTGCACCTTGTACTGCAGGGCGCTGCGGCGAATCAGCTTGGAGTCCTCAATCGCCTGACGACCGGCCGTGGTGTTGACGATGTAGGTGTACTCACCGTTCTTGATACGATCCTGAATGTGCGGACGCCCTTCGTGCACCTTGTTGACCAGGCGCGGGTTGATGCCCGCTTCGCCCAGCACCACTGCGGTGCCGTGGGTGGCGTCCAGCTCGAAGCCTTGCTTCAGCAGGCTGGCGGCCAAATCGACCACGCGAGCCTTGTCGCCTTCACGCACCGACAGCAGCGCGCGGCCCTGTTTCTTCATGCCCGAGTTGCTGCCCAGCATCGCTTTGGAGAAGGCTTCCGCGAAGGTGCGGCCCACGCCCATCACTTCCCCGGTAGAGCGCATTTCCGGCCCCAGAATCGGGTCGACGCCCGGGAATTTGTTGAACGGCAGCACCACTTCTTTCACCGAGTAGTACGGCGGGATAATTTCTTCGGTCACGCCCTGCTCGACCAGCGTTTTGCCCGCCATTACGCGCGCGGCCACCTTGGCCAACGGCACGCCGGTCGCTTTGGAGACGAACGGCACGGTGCGCGCGGCGCGCGGGTTGACTTCAATCAGGTAGACTTCGTTGTCTTTCACCGCGAACTGCACGTTCATCAGGCCGCGTACCTGCAGCTCGAACGCCAGTTTTTCCACCTGGCGACGCATCACGTCCTGAATTTCCTGGCTCAGGGTGTACGCCGGCAGCGAACACGCGGAGTCGCCGGAGTGCACGCCCGCCTGCTCGATGTGCTCCATGATGCCGCCAATCAGCACGCGCTCGCCGTCGCAGATGGCGTCGACGTCCACTTCCACCGCGTCGTCCAGGAAGCGGTCCAGCAGCACCGGCGCATCGTTGGACACGCTGACCGCAGTCTGGAAGTAACGGCGCAGGTCGGTTTCGTCATAGACGATTTCCATCGCCCGGCCGCCCAGCACGTAGGAAGGGCGCACCACCAGCGGATAGCCGATGCCCGCCGCCTTCTCCACCGCCTGCTCGATGGCGGTGACGGTGGCGTTGGCCGGCTGCTTCAGGCCCAGACGGTTAACCGCCTGCTGGAAGCGCTCGCGGTCTTCGGCGCGGTCGATGGCGTCCGGGCTGGTGCCGATGATCGGCACGCCCGCGGCTTCCAGCTCACGCGCCAGCTTCAGCGGGGTCTGGCCGCCGTACTGCACGATCACGCCCTTCGGCTTCTCGATGCGCACGATTTCCAGCACGTCTTCCAGCGTTACCGGCTCGAAATACAGACGGTCGGAGGTGTCGTAGTCGGTGGAGACGGTTTCCGGGTTGCAGTTGACCATGATGGTCTCGTAGCCGTCTTCGCGCAGCGCCAGCGAGGCGTGCACGCAGCAGTAGTCGAACTCGATGCCCTGGCCGATACGGTTCGGCCCGCCGCCCAGCACCATCACTTTCGGCCGGTCGTTGGTCGGGTTGGACTCGCACTCTTCTTCATAGGTGGAGTACATGTAGGCGGTGTCGGTGGCGAATTCCGCCGCGCAGGTATCCACGCGCTTGTACACCGGATGCAGGCCGTGGCTGTGGCGCAGCTTGCGAATTTCGCTCTCGGCGACGCCGGCCAGCTTGGCCAGACGCGCATCGGCGAAGCCCTTGCGCTTCAGGGTGCGCAGGAACGCTTTGTTCAGGCCGTTGATGCCCGCTTCGGCCACCTGCTCTTCCAGGCGCACCAGCTCTTCAATCTGCACCAGGAACCAGCGGTCGACGTTGGTCAGGTTGAAGACGCCGTCAACCGACAGACCGGCGCGGAAGGCGTCGGCGATGTACCAGATGCGGTCAGAGCCGGCGTCTTTCAGCTCGCGGCGGATTTTGGTCAGCGCTTCCGGATCGTCCAGGCTCACTTTCGGGTCGAAGCCGGTGGCGCCCACTTCCAGGCCGCGCAGCGCTTTTTGCAGCGACTCCTGCTGGGTGCGGCCGATGGCCATCACTTCGCCGACCGATTTCATCTGGGTGGTCAGGCGGTCGTTGGCGCCGGCGAACTTCTCGAAGTTGAAGCGCGGGATCTTGGTCACGACGTAGTCGATGGACGGTTCGAACGATGCCGGGGTGCGGCCGCCGGTGATGTCGTTCATCAGTTCATCGAGGGTGTAGCCCACCGCCAGCTTGGCGGCGATCTTGGCGATAGGGAAGCCGGTGGCTTTCGACGCCAGCGCCGAAGAGCGCGACACGCGCGGGTTCATTTCGATAACGATCAGGCGGCCGGTTTTCGGGTTGACCGAGAACTGCACGTTGGAGCCGCCGGTTTCCACGCCGATCTCACGCAGCACCGCCATCGAGGCGTTGCGCATGATTTGGTATTCCTTGTCGGTCAGGGTCTGGGCCGGTGCGACGGTGATCGAGTCGCCGGTGTGGATGCCCATGGCGTCGAAGTTTTCGATAGAACAGACGATGATGCAGTTGTCGTTCTTATCACGCACCACTTCCATCTCGTACTCTTTCCAACCGATCAGCGATTCATCGATCAGCAGCTCGTTGGTCGGCGACAGATCCAGACCGCGTTCGCAGATCTCTTCGAACTCTTCGCGGTTGTAGGCGATGCCGCCGCCGGTGCCGCCCATGGTAAAGGAAGGACGGATGATGCACGGGAAGCCGACGTCAGCGGCGACCGCCAGCGCTTCTTCCATGGTGTGCGCGATGCCGGAACGCGCGGTGTCCAGCCCGATTTTCTTCATCGCCACGTCGAAACGGCGACGGTCTTCGGCCTTGTCGATCGCATCGGCGGTGGCGCCGATCATGGTCACGCCGAACTCGGCCAGCACGCCCTGACGCTCCAGCTCCAGCGCGCAGTTCAGCGCCGTCTGGCCGCCCATGGTCGGCAGCACCGCATCCGGGCGCTCTTTTTCGATGATCTTGCGCACCACTTCCCAGTGGATCGGCTCGATGTAGGTCGCGTCGGCCATTTCCGGGTCGGTCATGATGGTCGCCGGGTTGGAGTTGACCAGAATGACGCGGTAACCCTCTTCGCGCAGCGCTTTACACGCCTGGGCACCCGAGTAGTCGAACTCACACGCCTGGCCGATAACGATCGGGCCAGCGCCGAGGATCAGGATGCTTTTTATGTCTGTACGTTTTGGCATTTTTTTACTGCTCCTGATTATTTGGCGTTAGAACGGTAAGTCTCAATCAGTTCGATAAAGTGATCGAACAGCGGCGCGGCATCGTGCGGGCCTGGGCTGGCTTCCGGGTGACCCTGGAAGCTGAACGCCGCCTTGTCGGTGCGGTGAATGCCCTGCACCGTGTGGTCGAACAGCGATTTGTGCGTGACGCGCAGGTTCGCCGGTAGGTTGTTTTCATCGACGGCGAAGCCGTGGTTCTGCGCGGTGATCATCACGGTGTTGTTGTCCAGATCCTTCACCGGGTGGTTGCCGCCGTGGTGGCCGAGCTTCATCTTCATGGTTTTCGCCCCGCTGGCCAGCGCCAGCAGCTGGTGGCCCAGGCAGATGCCGAACACCGGGATGTCGGTTTCCAGGAACTGTTTGATGGCGGCGATGGCGTAGTCGCACGGCTCCGGGTCGCCCGGGCCGTTGGACAGGAAGATGCCGTCCGGATTCATTTTCAGCACGTCCTCGGCCGGGGTCTGCGCCGGCACCACGGTCAGGCGGCAGCCGCGATCCACCAGCATGCGCAGGATGTTGCGCTTGGCGCCGTAGTCGTAAGCCACCACGTGGAACGGCAGCTCCGCGGCGGTTTTGGCTTCGGGCAGGTCGCCTTCAAGCGTCCAGCTGCCTTGCTGCCAGCTGTAAGCCTCTTGGGTGGTGACCTCTTTCGCCAGATCCATGCCCTTCAACCCCGGGAAACCTTGCGCCTTGGCCAGGGCCAGCGCGGCGTCCGGCGAGTCGGCGGCGATGATGCAGCCGTTCTGGGCGCCCTTCTCGCGCAGCAGGCGGGTTAATTTACGGGTATCGATATCGGCGATCGCCACGATGTTGTGACGCTTGAGGTAGTCGGACAGGCTTTCTTCGTTGCGGTAGTTGCTGGCGATCAGCGGGAGGTCACGAATGACGAGGCCTTGGGCGTGTACTGCGGAGGATTCTTCGTCGGAAGCATTGGTGCCGACATTGCCGATATGAGGATAAGTAAGAGTAACGATCTGGCGGGAATAGGAAGGATCAGTGAGGATTTCTTGATAACCGGTCATCGACGTATTGAAGACCACTTCCCCCACTGCCGTTCCCTCTGCCCCGATGGCCCGACCGTGGAATTGGGTTCCGTCTTCCAGAACCAATAGCGCTGACTTTATCAAAACATCCTCCGAGGAATAATCAATCACAATATTTGCATATTAATTCAGATATCGCGATCTAAATCAATGCAAAAACCGTCCGCGAGGCCAATTTTTGGCAAATTGGGCGCATTTTAATGATGAGTGCCCGGCTTGTCTACCCAAACTGCCGTTTTTTGTTTTATTTTTGCAGTTCTCGGCGCTCATGAGGCTTGAGCGTCGATAAAAACACAGAAAACCGAGGCTGGAAAACGGTTGCGAAGCTGAATGACGGAAAATGGCGCCAGAATGGGCTTAAAAAGACGCTGAAATGGGATCTGGTGGATGAAAACGGGGTGATTAGCGAGATAATCATCGATAAATAACAATCACGACAACAAAAACACACCAACACTTCATTTTTCATGTTAAAAAAAAGGACAATAGATTTATTGTCCGATTATCATAGCATTATGATAAACACAACCACATCACGATGGTATGCAAATTAATTATAATTGGTCCAAATCCAACACGTCGCGCATATCAAACAGACCTTTATCACGGTTATGTAACCAGGAAGCCGCGCGCACCGCGCCGCTGGCAAAAGTCATACGGCTGGAGGCTTTATGGGTGATTTCCACCCGTTCACCGATGTCGGCGAACATCGCGGTGTGCTCGCCAACGATGTCTCCGGCGCGAATGGTGGCAAAGCCGATGCTTTTCGGATCGCGCTCGCCGGTATGGCCTTCGCGCGCATAGACCGCGCAGCTTTTCAGATCGCGCCCCAGCGCGCCGGCGATCGCTTCGCCCATGGCCAACGCCGTGCCCGACGGCGCATCCACTTTGTGGCGGTGGTGCGCCTCAACGATTTCGATATCGGTATAGTCGCCCATCACCTGCGCGGCCTTCTCCAGCAGTTTCAGCACCAGGTTGACGCCGACGCTGAAGTTGGCGGCGAACACGATGCCGATATGCTGCGCCGCATCGCGGATCGCCTGCTTGCCGGCGTCATCGAAGCCGGTAGTGCCAATCACCATCGCCTTGTGGTGCGCCACGCAAAAATCCAGGTAGCCCCGGGTGCTTTCCGGGCGGGTGAAGTCGATCAAAATATCGAACTCGTTCGCCACCTTCTCCAGACTGTCGCTCACCTTGACGCCCAGCGCGCCAATGCCCGCCAGCTCACCGGCGTCGACGCCGATCAGGCTGGAACCCGGGCGCGACAGCGCCGCCCCCAATACCACGCCTTCCGCCTGCTGCACCGCCTGGATCAACTGACGGCCCATCCGGCCGCCGGCGCCCGCAATCGCAATGCGGATTTGTGTATCACTCATGCTTGCTCTCTTCTTGATTTGACGCCTATCCCATTAGGCTATCGATTCAGGGTAACCGCCCCGCTTCAGCGTCGCCAGAGGATTCATTTCATAATTAGAAAATTATGATATTCCCCCGCTTTCATCAGCGGCGCTGTCGTGAGATTAACATTCAACCGATTTGGCGGCCTGCGACGATTGTACATAATCATGCAGTTTCCATGGCAAAAAAATGCGGGATAAAGGCGCCGAAAACGGCGCCTGCGGAAAGGAGAACGGCGAGGTCAGGCGGTGATAGCGGCCACTTCGTTGGCGATCGCCGTCAGCGCGTCGTGGCGGGCATAGTCCTCACGCACCAGCGCCGCACGTTGCCGATAGATCGGCTGCTGCAGAATGCGCGTCGCCGCCGCCAGGATCTGTTCGGCGCTTGGCGTGCTGGTGTGCAGGCTGATGCCGCAGCCAGCGGCCACCACGCGCGCGGCCGCCTCCAGCTTGTCCTCGCCGGTGCCGGCGACGATCAGCGGCACGCCGCTGTCCAGCGCATAGTTGATCGAGCCGTAGCCGCCGTTGGTGATCAGCAGCGCCGCCTCCGGCAGCCAGCGTTCGAAGGAGATAAACTCCCGCACTCTGGCATTGCCCGGCAGCGCGTCCATCAGCCCTTCCGTCGCCCGTCCGCCGGTGGTGGCCAGCACCCGCACCGGCAGATGCGCCAGCGCTTGCAGCGTCGGCACGATCAGCTGATGCAGATCGACATTGGCCAGCGTGCCCTGAGACACGATCACCAGCTGCCGACGATCGTCCGCCTCCCACAGCGTCTCTTCCGCCGCTGGCTGGCCGCCGCTGCGCAGCGGGCCGACGAATCGCACGCCGCTCGGCAGATCGTCACGCTCATATTCCAGCGCCGTGGTAGCCAGCTGCAGGAAACGCTCGCAGCCACCGATCAGCGCGTCGGTGAACGGGCGATCCAGCGCCCGCCCGCCCGCCTGCAGCAGCGCCGCATCGAAGCTCTGCTGCACGTCATCGATCAGCACGCGCGTTTCCTCATCCACCAACTGCTCACGGGTCAACGCCTGCGGCAGCAGCGCCGGCGGGATACGCGGGCCATAAAAAATAGCATCGCGCGAAGAATACGACAGCGGCGTAACGCCGATACCGAAGACCGGCGGCCGCTCGGCGGACTGCAGCAGCGGCAGCACGCCGTAGAAGCAGTTCTCCACCATCAGCAGATCGGTCTTTTCGGCGGCGATGGCCGCACGCAGCTGCCGATCCAGCAACGGGATCGGCGCGGCGAAGAAATCCTTCAGCGCCAGCGCCATCTGCGCATTGCCCGGCGGCAGCGCGGCGCGCTCGGGGAAGTGCTCTTCCAGGTGGCGGTAATCGAAATCCACCTGCGCGTCGAACGGCACGAAGCTCGCGCCCGCCGCCTCGGCGCGTTCGTGAAACAGCGCGCCGGTCATCACCCGCACCTGATGCCCTTGGGCAATCAGGTGGCGAGCGATGGCTAACATCGGGTAGACGTGCCCCGGAGTGGCGACCGCCGCCATCAGTATCCTTGCCATAATGCTCCTTTACGCTTCTGCGTTGGCCGGCTTCAGCGCCAGATTGGCGCACACCGGGTTGCTCTGAATATGCACGCGCTGCAAATGACGCGCGGAACGGGCGGTAAAACCTTCACGGCCGTGCAGCAGCGAGAAGTTGTCCGCCACCACCACGTCGCCCTGCTGCCACTGATGGGCATAATAGTGACGCGGATCGTACAGGTGCTGCTGCAGAGTGTGGTGGAACTGTTCCTGCTGGTGTTCCGGCACGCCGTGGTATTCCAGCGCATGTTGATTGAGGAATTTTTTTCCTTCCGTCGGCGGTTCATTGTAGCGCATGATTAAGCCCCTGCCGTTCGGGTGCTGCACCACCAGCGGCGAACAGACTTCGCCGCCGTAATGCACCACCTGCTTGATGCGGTAGGTGATCGAGACCGACAGCCACTGATCCAGCAGCGCTTCGTCCGCATTGGCCAACAGCCGCGTGGTGTCGACGAAGGTGGTGCATCCGCCTTCGTCCGGCGACGGCGCCGCCACGCAGTGGAACAGCTGGAACTCGGGGATGGTCGGCTTATACATGCCATCCCAGTGCAGCGGGACGTAACTGCTGTCGAAGATATGATCCTTGGCGTCCGGATGCTCCTTCACGTCCAGCACCGCGCCGAACGGCCACATCATGATCTCGCCCCACTGCTCAGCGTAGCGAGTCAGAACTTCCGCCTCGCTGAAACCCGAGTCGAATCCGCGCAGCACCAGCAAGTGGTGTTCCTGCGCCAGCGCCCGCAGCGCCGCCACCGGCAGCTCGCCGATCTTTTGTCCCGGATGCTGCGGCGTCAGGATCGCGCCAAACGGGGTATTCGGTTGAATATGGCAATTAAGCGGTTGGTTGTTCATCGGTGATTCTCCTTGCATCGAATGTGCTGCTCACACGGCAACGTGCCGTCAAAAACGCGCCCGCCAGGATTTCGGGCGCAAAAGCCCGCCACGGCCTCAGGCCATCTGCGGTTGTTCGATCAGGTAATGGCTCGGCGTGCCGCGGATCTCCACCAGTTCGCCGTCCAGGCTCTGCGCGTCTTTACGCTTCATCAGCACGAACTGGCCGTTCACGTTGGCCGCCACGCCGTGCCACGGCGTCAGCCAGTCGTCTTTGGTCGGCATCATGTGGATGCCCATTTTCAGGCTGTCGGCCGGTTGCGGGTGAATCGACAGGCGGATCGCCGCCGGGAAATGCTGCGCCAGCAGGTTGCCCCAGGCCCAGCTGCGCTGGATCACGCCGCAGGCGCGTTGTTTGGCGTCTTTCTGCAGCGCGGCGTTGGAACCGCTGTAGCCCGGCAGCTGGCTGTCTTCATACAGGAATCGCGTGATGGCGCGGTACAGCAAGAGGCCCTGTTCGTCCTGCATCAGCTGTTGCTTGATCGCCTCTTCCGATTCGGCATAGCCCTCCACCAACAGCCGGCGCAGCAGATCGTAATCATCGGTATGTTCCGCCAGGCCTTTGACGTCGCCGAGGTTGAACACGCTCAGGTGCGTCGCGCCCACTTCATGCAGCAGGCTTTCAATCTCACGCTGATAGTGGTTGATCGCTTCATCGCTGACGCGGATCAGATCGCCGAACACGTGGCCGTCGGAGCAGATAACGATATGCGCCCCCGGCGGGTAATAGAGTTGAATGCGCTGGCACAGCGAGTTGAGGAAGATCAGCGACAGCCGCTCCGCCATGTCCGGCACCGCGCCGATCACCTTGTTGGTGTTGGGCGACTTGGTGGGAAAGGCCGGCAGCACGAATTCGATACGTTGCTCGTTTTCAATGAATGCCCGAATGCGCGGCAATTGCACCTGAGTGACCCGCCGTTCTTCTTCGGCAATCGAGGTATCGTCACCGGGGAAGCGGCGGCGGTATTGCAATAATTCACGTAGAATTTTTAACGATATTTCTTCTTTCTGAGCGCTGTCCACAATGAGCTCCTGTTGCGATGTGGCGCGGGTGAATTATTGATAAGCGCAATAAGATTTATCAAAAAGAGAAAAAACCCTGCGAAATAATAATCAGCCCGGCGTTTATGTGCTTCAGGCAATATAGAAGAGATAGTGCTATATTATTAGCCCGTATAATTCACAATCTTGGTTAAGTTGTGCTTAACAAACTATGAGCAATATTTTAAAACGCATGGCCATTTTCTCAAAAGTGGTCGATTGCGGCGCATTCAGCATGGCGGCAAAAGAATTGGGCATGACGACTTCCGCCGTCAGCCAGCATATTCGCCAGTTGGAGGAACATCTGGGCATTCAATTACTGCTGCGATCGACGCGTTCATTGAGTCTGACCGAAGCCGGATTGTGCTTTTATGAAGATTGCCTGCTGATGATCCACGCCGCCGAACGTGGCCAACAACGGATCGCCGCGCTGCGCGGCGAACTGGTCGGTGAGCTGCGCGTCGCCACCTCCACCGAATTCGCCACTCACTACCTGGTGCCTGCGCTGCAAAGTTTTCTCGACGAACATCCCCGTCTCACGCTGCGGCTGGAAATCCACGATGAGAAGATAGATCTCATCACGCAGCGCATCGATCTGGCGATACGCGGCGGCGTGCTGGCCGACTCCAGCTACGTTTCCACGCGGCTGGCGTGCTGCCGCGAAGTGCTGTGCGCCTCGCCGGCTTACCTGGCGCATCACGGCGTGCCGGATTCGCCACAGGCGCTGACGCACCACCAATGGGTCACCTTTACGCCGCTCGGCAACCCGCAGTTTGTCCGTCTGATCCATCGTAACGGCGGTGAACACCGCATGCGCATGACCGGGCGCTTGTTCACCAACAGCGGTATGGCGATGAAGGAGTTGGCGCTGACCGGCAAGGGTATCATTCGCAATTTCTTCGCCAACGTTGAACGTGAATTGCGCAGCGGCGAGCTGATTGAAATATTGCCCGATTGGCGGTTACCGGAAATTAATTGCTACGCCATTATGCCGCGCAGGGAGAGCCAGCCATTAAAAGTCAGACGATTGCTGGAGCATATGAAACTCTATTTGCAGGAGAAGGGATTAAGCGCCGTAGAACATATCCGTCAGGAATAAAATAAGAAACATCTGCAATATCTATTATTGTAATTATTGTAATCACCTTACCAACACCGGGTCCTATTTAGATTGCAGCCTAATGATATCTTTATTAATAACTTTTCGCCAGCCTATATAATTAATCACACCGACGTTATTTCAAATACTCAGAATAAATTTGGCTTTAGTTAGCAGAAAATTTGAATATGCATGGAATATTATTTTTTACGCGGCGCGCTTTCCAAAAAAAACGGGAAGCCTAAGCTCCCCGTTGTCACCCGCCGGCGCATGTCAATCGATCTGACGAACGTCCACGCGCAGCTCTTTAGGCACTTCAAACACGATGTTCTCTTCACGCCCGCTGATTTCATGCACGTCCAGGCCACCCAGCGCTTTCAGGCGAGAGATCACCTCCTGCACCAGCACGTCCGGTGCCGAGGCGCCGGCGGTAACGCCGATATTGCGCGCTTCGCTCAGCCAGCTTTCCTGAATATCCGCCGCCGAGTCGATCAGATAAGCCGGTTTGCCGACGCGCTGCGCCAGTTCCGCCAGACGGTTGGAGTTGGAGGAGTTCTTCGACCCCACCACCAGCACCACGTCCGCATCGCCGGCCAGGTTGCGCACCGCTTCCTGACGGTTGGTGGTGGCGTAGCAGATATCATCCTTACGTGGCCCGATAATTTTCGGGAAACGCTGACGCAAGGCGTCGATCACGTCCAAGGTATCATCCACCGACAGCGTGGTCTGCGTCATGAAGCACAGATTGTTTTCGTCTTTCACCTGCAGCTTCCACACGTCTTCCGGCGATTCGACCAGGTACATGCCACCCTGCGGGTTGCTGTACTGGCCCATGGTGCCTTCCACCTCCGGGTGCCCGGCGTGGCCGATCAGGATCGCTTCGGTGCCGCGGCGGCTGGCGCGCGCTACTTCCATATGCACCTTGGTCACCAGCGGGCAAGTGGCGTCGAACAGCATGGTCAGATCGCGCGCCTTGGCTTCGGCACGCACCGCCTGAGAAACGCCGTGCGCCGAGAAGATCAGGATAGAGCCGTCCGGCACTTCGGCTATCTCTTCGATAAACACCGCGCCGCGCTCACGCAGGCTGTCGACCACGTAACGGTTGTGCACCACTTCATGCCGCACGTAGATCGGCGCGCCATACAGCTCCAGCGCGCGTTCCACGATGCTGATCGCACGATCAACCCCGGCGCAGAAGCCGCGCGGGTTAGCCAGCAATATTTGCATGCATCTCCTCCTGCTGCGGATCGATCTCCAGCACTTCGATATCGAAGGTCACCGGATGGCCCGCCAGCGGATGGTTGAAATCGACGGTGATCGAATCTTCCGCCACCGCGCGCACCACGCCCGGCATTTCACTGCCGTCGATGGCGGTAAACAGCATGATGGTGCCCACGTCCGGCACGCCGGTTTCCGCGAAGTCGCGGCGCGAGAAGAACTGAACCAGATCCGGGTTCTCCGCGCCGAACGCCGCTTCCGGCTGCAGGGTAAAGGCGCATTTGTCGCCCGCGCGCAGGCCAAGCAGCTGCGCTTCCAGCGGTGCCGACAGGCTGCCGTCCCCGAGGCGGAACAGCGCCGGCTTGCCGCTGCTGCGGGTGGATTCGGCGGTCGAACCGTCTTCCAGTTTCAGCGTAAAGTGAACCAGCACCGCGCTGTCACTGATAACCTGAGCCGTCATATTACTCACCTTTACTCTTTGCGCTTTTGTTCGCCGGCGACAGGAAACCTTCCAGCACGATCATCGCCGCGCCCACGCAGATAAAGCTGTCCGCCAGATTGAAGGTCGGGTAGTGCCAGTCACCGACGTAGAAGTCGATGAAATCGACCACGAAACCGTGCCACAGGCGGTCGAACAGATTGCCCAGCGCCCCGCCGATGATAAAGGCGTAGGCGATGTTGTTCAGCTTCTGCTGCGCCGCACTGCGGTACATCATCACCAGCAGCACCGCAACGATGGCGATGGCGATGCCGGCGAAGAACCAGCGCTGCCAGCCGCCGTGATCGGCGAGGAAGCTGAACGCGGCGCCGTAGTTGCGCGCGTAAAACAGGTTGAACGACGGGATCAACGGCTGGGACTGCCCCAGCGTAAAGTTAGCGAGGATCCACTGCTTGCTGCCGAAATCCAGCGCCAGCACCGCCACCACAACCCACAGCCAACGCAGGCCGGTCGAACAAATTGATTTACTCATCAGGCGCGAGTTCTCAGGCAAAGTTACGCTTCTCGCCGTCACCGGCGACGTTGCTTACACAGCGGCCGCAGATGTCTGCGTGCTCCGCCACCAGGCCGATATCGGTGGTGTAATGCCAGCAGCGCGGGCACTTCTCACCCGGCGCCGTGCTGAAGGCGATCTTCAGCCCTTTCAGCAGCTCGGAAGCCTGCGCGTCGGCCGGCGCCTCCGCCAATGGCGCCACGCTTGCCGCAGAGGTCAGCAGCACGAAGCGCAGCTCATCCTGCAGGCTGTTCAGGCGCGCCGCCAGCTCGCTGTCGGCATACAGCGTCACCGCCGCTTCCAGCGAACCGCCGAGGCGTTTGTCGGCGCGCGCCTGCTCCAGCACCTTGTTCACTTCGCCGCGCACTTTCAGCAGCTCGGCCCAGAAAGCGTCGTTCATCGGCTCGCCTTCCGCCAGCCCGAACAGGCCGTCGTACCACTCTTCGGTGAACACGTACTGCGCGCGTTTGCCCGGCATGAAGCCCCAGATCTCGTCCGCAGTGAACGACATGATCGGCGCCATCCAGCGCACCAGCGCTTCCACGATGTGATACAGCGCGGTCTGGCAGCTGCGGCGGGCGACGCTGTCGCTCTTCGCGGTGTACTGACGATCCTTGATGATATCCAGGTAGAAGGAGCCCATCTCGACCGAGCAGAACTGCATCAGACGCTGCACCACTTCATGGAAATCGTAGTTGGCGTAAGCCTGCTCGATATCCTGCTGCGCCGCCAGCGCACGGCCGACCGCCCAGCGATCCAGCACCACCATGTCTTCCGGCGCCACGCAATCGGTGCTCGGCTCGAACCCGTTCAGGTTGGCCAGCAGGAAGCGCGCGGTGTTGCGGATGCGGCGATAAGAGTCGGCGGAACGCTTGAGGATCTCATCGGACACCGCGATTTCGCCGGTGTAATCGGTCGACGCCACCCACAGGCGCAGAATGTCGCCGCCCAGCTTGTTCATCACGTCCTGCGGGCTGACGGTGTTGCCGATCGACTTGGACATCTTGCGGCCCTGGCCGTCGACGGTGAAGCCGTGGGTCAGCACTTCTTTATAAGGCGCCTTGCCTTTCATCGCGGTGGAGATCATCAGCGATGACATAAACCAGCCGCGGTGTTGGTCGGAGCCTTCCAGATACATGTCGGCGCTGTGGCCGTAGAACTCAGGACGCACGTCGACCACCGAAGCGTGGGTGGAACCGGAGTCGAACCACACGTCCAGCGTATCCGGCACTTTCACGTAGTCGGCGGCGTCCGCGCCGAGGATGTCGGCGGCGTCCAGATCCCACCAGGCCTGAATGCCGTCTTGCTCGACGCGCTTGGCCACTTCTTCCATCAGCTCAACGCTGCGCGGGTGCAGCTGCTCGGTTTCTTTATGCACGAACAGCGACATCGGCACGCCCCAGGTGCGCTGACGCGAGATGCACCAGTCCGGGCGGTTGGCCACCATCATTTCGATGCGCGCCTGGCCCCAATCCGGGATCCACTGCACGCCTTTGATCTCTTCCAGCGACTGCTGACGCAGGCCTTTCTGATCCATGCTGATGAACCATTGCGGCGTGGCGCGGAAGATGATTGGCGTCTTGTGGCGCCAGCAGCACGGATAGCTGTGCAGGAACTTCTCGACGTGCAGCAGCGCGCCTTTCTCGCGCAGCAGATCGACGATCAGATCGTTGGCCTTGAAGACGAACTTGCCGTCCAGCAGCGGATGGGTACCGGTCAGGTAGCAGCCGTTCGGCCCTACCGGGTTGGCGATCTCCAGACCGTATTTTTGGCTGATGACGAAGTCATCCGGACCGTGGCCACCTGCGGTATGCACCGCACCGGTACCGGCGTCCAGCGTCACGTGCTCGCCCATAATGGCCGGCACGTCGAAGCCCATAAACGGGTGTTTGAAGCGCAGCAGCTCCAGATCGGCGCCTTTGCAGCTGCCCAGCACCGCCCATTCGGTGATGCCGGCGCGTTTCATCACGCTTTCCACCAGCTCGGCCGCCAGGATCAGGCACTGGCCGTCAACCTGCACCAGCTGATAGGTGAAGTCCGGGTGCAGCGAGATCGCGCGGTTGGCCGGCAGTGTCCACGGGGTGGTGGTCCAGATAACCAGGGAGATGGCGCCGCTGAAGTTGCTCACGCCGAACTTGGCCGCCACGGCAGCCGCGTCGGCCGCATGGAAAGTCACGTCGATCGACGGCGAAGTCTTGTCGTAATACTCCACTTCCGCTTCCGCCAGCGACGATCCGCAGTCGGTGCACCAGTGAACCGGCTTGGCGCCTTTCAGCAGGTGGCCGTTGCTGATGATCTTGCCCAGCGCGCGGATGATGTTGGCTTCGGTTTTGAAGTCCATGGTCAGGTACGGACGATCCCAGTCGCCCAGCACGCCCAGGCGGATGAAGTCCTTTTTCTGGCCTTCAACCTGCTCGGCCGCGTACTCGCGGCACTTCTGGCGGAACTCGGCCGCCGTCAGCTTCTCGCCCGGTTTGCCGTACAGCTGTTCAACCTTCAGTTCGATCGGCAGGCCGTGGCAGTCCCAACCCGGCACATAAGGCGAGTCGAAGCCGGCCATCCCTTTCGACTTGATGATAATGTCTTTGAGAATCTTGTTAACCGAGTGACCAATGTGAATGCTGCCGTTCGCATACGGAGGGCCGTCATGCAAAATGAAGGTTTTTTTGCCCTTTTTGGCAGTACGAATAATCCCGTACAGATCCTGTTCATACCAACGTTGCAGCATGCCAGGTTCGCGCTTGGCGAGATCGCCGCGCATCGGGAACCCTGTTTCCGGCAAGTTCAGGGTATTCTTGTAGTCACTCATTAGATTCTCGGTTCCGTTTTCGGCTATAGAGATTAAACCGGTGTCTGTAGCCCGAAGAACTTCCGGGCCGTCACCACATCATTGGCGATTTGCTGCTTCAGGGCATCGAGCGAAGCAAACCGCTGTTCATTGCGCAATTTTGCGCGGAGCACCACCTCAATATGGCGCCCGTAAAGATCCATTGTGACATCCAGCAGATGCACTTCCAGCTGCTGGCGCACGCCGGCGACGGTCGGGCGCGTACCGATATTGGCCACGCCCGGCAGCGGCTGCGGCCCCAGGCCGTACACTTCCACCGCATACACCCCTTTCACCGGCGCCACCAGGCGCTTGAGCGGCAGGTTGGCGGTCGGGAAGCCGATGGTGCGGCCCAGCTCGTCGCCATGCACCACGCGCCCGGAGATGCTGTACGGGTGACCCAGCAGGGTCTCCGCCAGCGGCAGATCGTCCTCGCTCAGCGCGGTGCGGATCGCGGTGCTGCTGATGCGCCGATCGCCTTCGCGGAAGGTCGGGGTGCTGACCACCTCGAAGCCGTACTCTTTTCCGGCCTGCTGCAATAGCGGAAAATCGCCCTGGCGCCCGGCGCCAAAGCGAAAATCATCCCCCACCATCAGGAATTTGACGCCCAGCTTTTCCACCAGCAGCTCGGCGACGAACGCCTGCGCGGTGTTGGCGGCAAAACGCGGATCGAACTTGACGCAGAGCAGGTAATCGACGCCCGCCTGCGCCAGGTAGTTGGCCTTGTCGCGCAGGCGCGTCAAGCGGGCCGGCGCCTTGTCTGCGGCGAACATCTCCAGCGGCTGCGGCTCAAAGATCATGACCATCACCGGCAGCCCGAGGCGTTGCCCTTGTTGCTTCAACTGCTCCAGCAACGCCTGATGACCGCGATGCACGCCGTCAAAGTTGCCGATGGTGAGCACGCAACCATGGTGGCGCGCCCGGATATTGTGAATGCCGCGAATTAGCTCCATAGCTGGCTCAAAACAGTGGAAATCGGCGGATTATACCTTGTACAGCCGGTAAGGTTAACCCGCGATTGGTGCCTTTATGTAATAGACACACCATACCGGAGATAATCTGCGCGTGAAACGGCTTCGCCGCAGTTTATCCGGCGCCGCCGGGCCGATTCTCGACCGCAGCCAACGGCTTGCGCCCGCCGCGGCAAAACATTGGCGAATTTTCTCGCGAAACACTGTATTCCCAAGAGCGAAGCTGGTAAAATCCTGCGCCATCACAACGTAGCGAGTGCCGCCTGTACAAACGGCGCTTATTTGCACAAATCCATTGACAAACGAAGGCTAAAAGGGCATATTCCTCGGCCTTTGAATTGTCCTCAATAGAATATATTTGGGAGTTGGACCTTGGCTAATATCAAATCAGCTAAGAAACGCGCCGTACAGTCTGAGAAACGCCGCAAGCATAACGCAAGCCGTCGCTCAATGGTGCGTACCTTCATCAAGAAGGTAGACGCAGCTATCGCAGCTGGCGACAAAGAAGCAGCACAAAATGCATTCCTGGTAATGCAGCCCCTGGTGGACCGTCAGGCAGCTAAAGGCCTGATCCACAAAAACAAAGCAGCGCGTCATAAGTCAAACCTGACTGCACGCATCAACGCAATGCAATAAGCATTTCGTTATCTGCTTGATAAAAAAACCGGCTCAGGCCGGTTTTTTTACGTCCTGCGTTCAGTGAACCGCTAGCAGGAAAACAGCGCAGAAAAATCTTTATTGCACACGCGCTGCACCGCCGGATGCTGGATCATGCGCTCGGCGAAGATGATGTAATACTCCTCCTGCACGCTGTCGATGCGCCCAATCTCCACCACGTTGTCATCGTTGTAGGTATCCTGCGCATACAACGTCGGCGCCACGAAAATCGCATTGTGATACATGCCGAAGGCCTTCATCAGCGCCGCATCGTCGAACTCGCCCAGGATCTCCACCTGAATGCCCTGCGTATTGAACCAGTTGAGCAGCTTGCGCCCCAGCATCGAGCGGCGGCCGGGGATCAGCAGTTTACGCTGCTCCAGACAAGCCGGGAACGGCAGCTCCGGCGCCGGCTGGCGGCAGAAGAAGCTGATGCCGCACTCGCCCAGCTTCAGCGAGAACAGCCCTTCCTGCTGGCTGGAGTCCACCGGACAATCCGACAGGATCATATCCAGCTTGTGCTGGCTGAGCTGCTCCAGCAGCATCTCGTGCGTCGATTCAAAGCAACGCAGGTGGATCTGTTCGTTGTCCACCACCACCGCCGTTTCCAATACCTGGCTGACCAGGCGCTTCGACAGCGCATCGGCCACGCCGACGTCGAACAGCAGATTCGACTCTTTGCGGTAGTTGACGATATCCAGCATTTCCTGGCTGAGCATAAACATCTTGTCGGCATAACGAAACACCAGTTGCCCCAGCTCCGAAGGCACCAACCCGCGCCCTTGACGTTTGAACAGCTTGCCGTCCAACCGCTCTTCCAGCGCTTTGATCTGGCCGGTGATGGTCTGCGGCGTCAGAAACAACGCTTCGGCGGCACCGACCACGGAACCGGCCTTGCAGACCTGCCAGAAATAGTAAAGGTGATTAAAGTTGATATGCGACATCCTCACGAGCGGCTCTCCTTAACAACGTTTCGCAGCGGCAAACGGTGTGCCGTGACGAGCGACAAACTTCCTTTCCCTGCTTCAGACAACGTATAGCCCCATTAGTCCCAACGAACAACGGCCGAAGCTGCACATATTTTATACCGTGCAGCTCCGACCAGCCATTTTATTATGTGCCCTTACCGGGCACATTCAGGATTAACGTACGCGCGGCAACGCCAGACGCAGCAATCCATACCCTACCACCGCCGCAGCGGTGGAGCCCAACAAGATCCCCAGGCGGGAATAGGTGCTGAGCGCCGCATCCGCATCGCCGAACGCCAGCGAGGCGATAAAAATCGACATGGTGAAACCAATGCCGCAGAGCACCGAAACGGCAAACACCTGTTTGAAGCCGATGCCTTCAGGCAAACGGGCGATGCCCATTTTCACCGCCAGCAGGCTGAAGAGGAAAATCCCCAGCGGCTTACCGATAAACAGGCCGGCCGCAATCCCAACCGGCAGCAGCGACGTCAATCCTTCCAGCGATACGCCCTGCAAAGAAACCCCGGCGTTGGCGAAAGCGAACAGCGGCAGGATCATAAACGCAACCCAGGGGTGCAGCTCATGTTCCAGCGTTTCCGACGGCGACGGCCCCTTCTTCACGTTCAGCGGGATCATAAAGCCGACGATCACCCCGGCCAGCGTCGCATGCACCCCGGACTTGAGGATCGCTACCCACAACACCAGGCCGACCATCATATACAGCGAGGTTTTACCCACGCCACGCCAGTTCATTACCGCCAATAGCACCGTCGCCGCCGCCGCCACGCCCAGCGCCACCATCGACACTTCGTGGGTGTAGAACAGCGCGATGATGATAATCACGCCCAGGTCATCGATGATCGCCAACGCCAGCAGGAACACTTTCAGGCTGGTCGGCACCCGGTTGCCCAGCAGCGCCATTACGCCCAGCGCGAAGGCGATATCGGTCGCGGCCGGGATAGCCCAGCCCTGGCGGGTGACTTCATCCGCGCCGTTGAACAGCAGGTAAATCAGCACCGGCGCCAGCATGCCCCCCAGCGCGGCGATCGCCGGAAACACCGCCTTGTCGCGCCCGGACAGCGAGCCTTGCATCAACTCGCGCTTGACCTCCAGCCCCACCACCAGGAAGAAAATGGCCATCAGGCCATCGTTGATCCACAGCAGCAGCGGCTTGGCGATCTCCAGCGAAGCAATCTTCACCATCACCGGCAGGTTAAGGAATGCCTGATAGATCCCCTGCGCCGGGGTGTTGGCCATGATCAGGGCGACGATTGCCGCCGCGATCAGAATGATGCCGCCCGCAGCTTCCTGACGTAAAAATTGACGAATGATATTGGTCACAGTACGTCTCTCCAAATCTGTGCAGGGCGTAGCGCCCTGCAAACCACAGTCATGAAGTGAGTATAGAGGGCGTTTTAGTTCGAAAAAATAAGTTTATAAATGCTAAATAGCTCGATAAAACCGATCAAAAGCACGAATAAGTCACATTATTTATAGGGGATTAGGGGCGTGGCGTGCAAATAAAAACCCCGGGAAAAACGCCCGGGGTTAGAACATAAACCAACAGAAACAGCAGGTTAGCGAGTCAGATCGTCAAAGAACTTTTTCACCCCGTCGAAGAAGCTCTTCGAACGCGGGCTGTTCTTGTCACCGGACGGGCCACCCAGGCTCTCTTCCAGCTCACGCAGCAGCTGCTTCTGCTTGTCGTTCAGATTGACCGGGGTTTCCACCACCACGCGGCACAGCAGGTCGCCCTGGCTGCCGCCACGCACCGATTTCACACCCTTGCCGCGCATGCGGAACAGCTTGCCGGTTTGGGTCTCCGAAGGCACCTTCAGTTTCACCCGGCCGTCCAGCGTCGGCACTTCAATCTCGCCGCCCAGCGCCGCCATGGCGAAGTTGATCGGCACTTCACAGTACAGGTTATTGCCTTCACGCTCGAAGATCGGGTGCGCCTTCACCTGCACCTGAACGTACAGATCGCCCGCCGGTGCGCCGTGCTCGCCGGCTTCGCCTTCACCCGCCAGGCGGATGCGGTCGCCGGTATCGACGCCGGCCGGAATTTTCACCGACAGCGTTTTGGATTTCTCTACCCGGCCGTGGCCGTGGCACTTGTTGCACGGATCTTTGATGATCTGACCGCGGCCATGGCAGTGCGGACACGCCTGCTGCACGGTGAAGAAGCCCTGGCGCATCTGCACCTGGCCCTGGCCGTGACAGGTTGGGCAGGTCACCGGCGAGCTGCCCGGCTTGGCGCCGCTGCCGTGGCAGACGTCGCACTCTTCCAGCGTCGGGATGCGGATCTCTTTGGTGACGCCACGTACCGCTTCCTCGAGGGTCAGCTCCATGTTATAGCGCAGATCGGAACCGCGGCTGGCGCGCTGACGGCGGCCTCCGCCGAAGATGTCGCCAAACACGTCGCCAAAGATATCGCTGAAGTCGGCACCGCCGCCAAAGCCGCCGCCGCCCATGCCGCCCTGTTCAAAGGCCGCGTGCCCATACTGGTCGTAGGCCGCGCGTTTCTGGTCGTCGGTCAGGACTTCATAAGCTTCTTTAACTTCTTTAAACTTGATTTCGGCGTCTTGTTCCTGGTTGCGGTCAGGATGGTATTTCATCGCCAGGCGTTTGTACGCCTTTTTGATCTCACGTTCATCCGCCGTCTTGCTGACGCCGAGAATCTCGTAATAGTCTTTCTTCGCCATTCTTTTGCTTACCCTTAACATGCGTGCACGGGCGCAGAGTTGCCTCGACGCCCGTGCTGGTTTCCGGGAACGGCACCTCGGCCGCCCCGTGCCCGCTTAAGGGCGATTATTTTTTGTCTTTAACTTCTTCGAACTCAGCGTCAACCACGTCGTCGTCTTTCTGCGCCGCGTTGTCCGCGCCGGCGTCAGCACCCTGCTGAGCCTGCTGCGCCTGAGCCATTTCCAGCAGTTTGCCGGAAACCTGCACCAGAGCCTGAGTCTTCGCTTCGATCTCGGCTTTGTCTTCGCCTTTCACCGCCGCTTCCAGATCTTTCAGCGCCGCTTCGATCGCCGTTTTGTCTTCCGCCGGCAGTTTGTCGCCCGCTTCTTCCAGCTGCTTGCGCGTGCCGTGGATCAGGTGATCCGCCTGGTTACGCGTCTGCACCAGCTCTTCGAACTTGCGGTCAGCTTCAGCGTTCAGCTCGGCGTCGCGCACCATTTTCTGGATTTCGTCTTCGTTCAGGCCAGAAGATGCCTTGATGGTGATCTTCTGCTCACGGCCGGTGTTCTTGTCTTTGGCAGACACGTGCAGGATGCCGTCGGCATCGATATCGAAGGTCACTTCGATCTGCGCCATGCCGCGCGGTGCCGCCTGGATGCCGTCCAGGTTGAACTGGCCCAGAGATTTGTTATCGCTGGCGCGCTTACGCTCACCCTGCAGCACGTGGATGGTTACCGCAGACTGGTTGTCTTCAGCGGTAGAGAACACCTGGCTGTGCTTGGTCGGGATCGTGGTGTTTTTGGTGATCAGCGGCGTCATCACGCTGCCCATGGTTTCGATACCCAGCGACAGCGGGGTCACGTCCAGCAGCAGAACGTCCTTCACATCACCGGCCAACACGCCGCCCTGTACCGCCGCGCCCACGGCAACCGCTTCGTCCGGGTTCACGTCTTTACGCGGTTCTTTGCCGAAGAAGTCTGCGACTTTCTTCTGCACCATTGGCATACGGGTCTGGCCGCCCACCAGGATCACGTCCTGAATGTCGGAAACCGACAGGCCTGCGTCTTTCAGCGCCACTTTCAGCGGCTCGATAGAGCGCGCAACCAGATCTTCAACCAGCGACTCGAGTTTGGCGCGAGTCACTTTGATGTTCATGTGTTTTGGACCGGTCGCGTCTGCAGTGATGTACGGCAGGTTAACGTCGGTCTGCTGAGCGGAAGACAGTTCGATCTTCGCTTTCTCAGCGGCTTCTTTCAGGCGCTGCATCGCCAGCGGATCGTTGCGCAGATCGATACCCTGATCTTTCTTGAACTCTTCCACCAGGTAGTTGATCAGACGGCTGTCGAAGTCTTCGCCACCCAGGTGGGTGTCACCGTTGGTCGCCAGCACTTCGAAGGTTTTTTCGCCGTCAACGTCGTCGATTTCGATGATGGAGATATCGAAAGTACCGCCGCCCAGGTCATAAACCGCGATGGTGCGGTTGCCGACTTCTTTGTCCAGGCCGTAGGCCAGGGCCGCAGCGGTCGGTTCGTTGATGATGCGTTTTACTTCCAGACCCGCGATGCGGCCGGCGTCTTTGGTCGCCTGACGCTGGGCGTCGTTGAAGTAAGCCGGTACGGTGATAACCGCTTCAGTTACCGGTTCGCCCAGGTAATCTTCCGCCGTTTTCTTCATTTTTTTCAGCACTTCCGCAGAGATCTGCGGCGGAGCCATTTTCTGGCCTTTCACTTCCAGCCAGGCGTCGCCGTTGTCGGCTTCGACGATTTTGTACGGCATGATCGCTTTGTCGCGCTGCGCTTCTTCATCCTGGAAGCGGCGACCGATCAGGCGCTTGATGGCGAACAGGGTGTTTTCAGGGTTGGTCACTGCCTGACGCTTAGCCGGCTGGCCAACCAGAGTTTCACCGTCCTGGGTATATGCGATAATAGAAGGAGTGGTGCGGTCGCCCTCGGCGTTTTCCAGCACGCGTGCCTTGGCACCATCCATAATTGCTACGCAAGAGTTGGTAGTACCCAGGTCGATACCAATAATTTTGCCCATCTAAACGTCTCCACTAAAAAATTCATAATCAGTCAGGTTGCTAACCTATATGCGGGCGATTTTTTGCTTTTCAACTGCCCGATATCTCAGTGCGACCCGCGGTTAGCAGCTGCGGTTGCAAATAAGATGGGGCCATCCAATCCGGCATCAAGGGGCAAGGCGAAAAAAATTTCTTTTTTTTATCGTCATTCAGATCATTGTTTCCGGCTGCGGGGATCATTATGATGCGCGCGCTCTGGTGGAAAACTTCGATTTTTTGGCCATTCAGACCATTTATTATTTTACTTCGCTGTTTCCGTTAATTTTCTGTTATCGCAGAGGACTTATGCACACCAACAAGTTGGCGAATCCCGGCCCTCTCGGCCTGATGGGCTTCGGGATGACCACCGTCTTGCTGAACCTGCACAACGCGGGCTTTTTCCCACTGAACTCCGCCATCATCAGCATGGGGATTTTCTTCGGTGGCCTGGCCCAGATCCTGGCCGGTCTGCTGGAATACAAGAAGGGCAACACCTTCGGCATGACCGCTTTCACCGCCTACGGCAGCTTCTGGCTGAGCCTGGTCGGCCTGCTGCTGCTGCCGCGTCTGGGCCTGGCTGAGGCCACCGAGGCGCACGTGCTGGGCATCTACCTGGCGCTGTGGGGCATCTTCACCCTGTTCATGTTCTTCGGCACCCTGGGCGCCAACCGCGTACTGCAGTTCGTGTTCGCCAGCCTCACGCTGCTGTTCGCCCTGCTGGCCGTCGGCAACATCACCGGCAACCACGCGCTGCTGACCTTCGCCGGTTATGAAGGCATCATCTGCGGCGCCAGCGCCATTTACCTGGCGATGGCCGAAGTGCTCAACGAGCAATACGGCCGCACCGTGCTGCCGATTGGCGAACCGGCCCCGGCCCGCGTCGCGACCTCACCGGTCACCGCATAATCGCCCTTCCCTGACGAAAAAGCCCTGCATTGCAGGGCTTTTTTTTAGCTGTAGGAATCGGCTTGCCGCTCCCCGGCTTCGCTGTTCAGGTCGCGATGCAGGTAGACACCGAGCAACAGCCCGATGAGCGACAGCGCCAACACGTAGTAAGCGGGTGCTAACGGGGTTAATTTCATGATCAGCGTCACAAAAATAGGGGTTAGACCGCCAAAAATAGCGTACGAGACGTTATATGAGAACGAGATACCGGTAAACCGCACTTCCGCCGGGAAAGCTCGCACCATCACGTACGGCACGGCCCCCACCACGCCTACGCTGAACCCCACCAAGGCATAGCAGGCGAACAGCATTTCCGGGCGCACACCCACCGTTTGATAGAACAGCCAACTGCAGCCGGCCAGCAGCACGCTGCCGACCACCAGCGTTTTGCTGGCGCCGAAGCGATCGGCCGACAAACCGGCGACGATGCAGCCGGCGATCAGCATGATGGTGGCGATGCTGTTGGCCTGCAGCGTCAAGGCCGGCGCGATGCCGAACTGCTTTTGCAGATAGGTCGGGGTCATCAGGATCACCACCACGATGCCGGCGGAGAGCAGCCAGGTCAGCAGCATCGATACCGCCACCTCCCGTTTGTGGTTGAGCACCACCGACTTCAGCGGCAGCTCTTCGGCCAGCGCTTTACGCGCCTGCATCTCGATGAAGATCGGCGTTTCCTGCAGCCAGCGGCGCAGGTACATCGCCACCAGGCCGAACATGCCGCCCAACAGGAAAGGAATGCGCCAGCCGCCGCCGGCAATGCTCTGCGGGCTGAGCGTGGTGTTGATCACCGTCGCCACCACCGAGCCCAGCAGGATGCCCACCGTCAGCCCGGCGGTCAGCGTGCCGCAGGCGAAGCCGATGCGCCGGCGCGGCACGTGTTCGGCGACGAAGACCCAGGCGCCCGGCACCTCACCGCCGATCGCCGCCCCCTGCAGCACGCGCATCAACAGCAGCAGCAGCGGCGCAGCGATGCCGATGCTGGCGTAGGTCGGCAGCAGGCCCATCGCCAGCGTCGGCAACGCCATCAGCAGAATGCTCAGGGTAAACATCTTTTTGCGGCCGACCAGATCGCCAAAGTGCGCCATCACGATGCCGCCCAGCGGACGGGCCAGATAGCCGGCGGCGAAGATGCCGAAGGTTTGCACCAGCCGCAGCCATTCCGGCATGTCCGCCGGGAAGAACAGATCGCCGACCACGGCGGCGAAGAACACGAAGATGATGAAGTCGTAAAACTCCAGCGCGCCGCCCAACGCGGCCAACGTCAGCGTTTTGTAGTCTTGCCGGTTCAGCCGGCGATTATTGTCGTGAGGCATAGGGCACCGTCGGTAAAGGCTGTAAAAATAAAAGCCGCAGGCTTTCTGTAAAAGAATCCTTACTATAGCGGCAAATTATTTTCACACCAGACGGGCTGAAGCCGATCTCGCAGAACGCTGAAATTTAGAGGTTTATCTCGCGACGCGCGCTCTTTGGCCGAAATGCTGCTACCACCGCGGCGTGCGTTTCGACGTAAGGCCCGTCGAGCAGTTGAATGCAATAAGGCACGCTGGCGAAGATGCCGTGCACCACCGCATTGCCCTGCTCATCTTTTACCCCTTCCAGCGTTTCCTTGATCGACTTCGGCTGGCCGGGCAGGTTGATGATCAGCGCCTGCTTGCGGATCGCCCCCACCTGGCGAGAAAGAATTGCCGTTGGCACATAGTGTAGGCTGATCTGACGCATTTGCTCGCCGAAGCCGGGCATCACGCGATCGGCGATCGCCAGCGTGGCGTCGGGGGTGACGTCGCGTCGCGCCGGCCCGGTGCCGCCGGTGGTCAGCACCAGATGGCAACCCATTTCATCCACCAGCTCGCACAGCGTCTGCTCAATTTGCGTCTGCTCATCGGGGATCAGCCGGGTTTCCAGCTTGAACGGCGTCGCCAGCGCGCCGCTCAGCCATTCCTCCAGCGCCGGAATGCCTTTATCCTGGTAAACGCCGCCGGAAGCGCGGTCGGAAACGGAAACCAAACCAATACGTAAAATATCCATGCGTAACCTCTACAGCCTGATGGGGTTCGAACGGGTTCGTCCCCGTTCTGTTGTCATTGCCGAGAGTATAAGGGCTTCCCCCGCCGGCGGGAGCGTCGGGCATAAAAAAAGGTGGCCTGAGCCACCTTTTTACTGCGCGATCTGCCGGAATTACAGCAGGTCGGCGATCATTTTTTCCAGTTTGCCCTGGTCTACGGCGAACTTGCGGATGCCGTCGGTCAGTTTCTCAACCGCCATCGGATCCTGGTTGTGCTGCCAGTAGAACTCAGGTTCGGTCAGTGCGGCAGGACGCGCCTTCACTTCACCGGTGTAAGACAGTTTGCGCTCCAGCGCGCCTTCGCTCTCCGCCAGCTCTTTCAGCAGCGCAGGGGCGATGGTCAGACGGTCGCAGCCGGCCAGTTCGATGATTTCGCCGACGTTACGGAAGCTGGCGCCCATCACCACGGTGTTGTAACCGTGCTGTTTGTAGTACTGGTAAATCTCGGTCACGGAGATCACGCCCGGATCTTCATGCGGGGCGAACTCTTTCTTGTCGCCGTTGGCTTTGTACCAGTCGAGGATACGGCCGACGAACGGCGAGATCAGGTAAACGCCGGCTTCGGCACAGGCGCGAGCCTGAGCGAAGGAGAACAGCAGCGTCAGGTTACAGTTGATGCCTTCTTTCTCCAGCTGCTCCGCCGCGCGGATGCCCTGCCAGGTCGAGGCCAGTTTGATCAGAATGCGATCGTTGCTGATGCCGGCTTCGTTGTACAGCTTGATCAGGCGCTTGGCCTTGGCCACGCTGGCATCGGTGTCGTAAGACAGACGTGCATCCACTTCGGTGGAGATGCGGCCCGGAACCAGTTTGAGGATTTCCAGACCGATGTTGACCGCCAGCTTGTCGGCGGCGTCGGCGATTTGCTGCTCGCGATCGCTGCTCTGGCCGCGCGCCCAGGCGATGGCTTCGTCAATCAGTTTACGGTATTCAGGAATTTGGGCTGCATTGAGGATCAGCGAAGGGTTGGTTGTGGCGTCCTGCGGTTGATACAGCTTCATTGCCGCGATATCACCCGTATCTGCAACCACCGTGGTCAGCTGGCGCAGGGAAGTTAATTTGTCGGTCATGTTGGCATTATCTCATCGTTTGTGCATGAACTTTTGGCATTGTTCAACCATGCCCTGCCCTGATAATAACATGCGCCAAGCCCGGTGCAAGGCTGGAAAACCGCGGCGCGCAGGCATCTGTTTTATCCTTGGGCGAGCAACCGTTTACGCCGATATCTTTCGCCATTACCGAGCGGATGGAAAGGCAATAACGTGCTATTGTCCGAATAAATTATGTTAAATTCGAAAAAATTGATGCAATTCGTCCGCTAATCTGCGAAAAATCTTAATCGACTGACGCCGGACAGATTCCAGCTAAGCTCTTGTAAAAAATAGGCCAATGTTTTTCACCTGCGGTGGATGCTGCAAGGTGCGCATTAAATTTCGATAAAAGGAGGGATCCCTTGACGGACCTGATGAATTTTATAAACAACATTTTGTGGGGGTCGGTGCTGATTTATCTGCTGCTCGGCACCGGCATCTACTTCACGTTGCGCACCCGCTTTATCCAGCTCCGCCACTTCAGCCACATGTTCTCGGTGTTGAAAAACAGCAATAAAAGCGACAGCGCCGGCATCTCCTCTTTCCAGGCGCTGTGTACCACGCTGGCGGCGCGCGTCGGCACCGGCAACCTGACCGGCGTCGCCATCGCCCTGACCGCCGGCGGCCCCGGCGCCATCTTCTGGATGTGGGTGGTGGCGTTTATCGGCATGGCCACCTCCTTTGTGGAAAGCTCGCTGGCGCAGCTCTACAAAACCAAAGACGATAACGGCAACTACCGCGGCGGCCCGGCCTACTACATGGAAAAGGGTCTCGGCATGCGCTGGATGGGCGTGCTGTTCTCGATCTTCCTGATCATCGCTTTCGGCCTGGTGTTCAACGCCGTGCAAGCCAACTCCATCGCGCAGGCCTCCGCCGTCGCCTTCCATTTGCAGCCGCTGCACGTCGGCATCGGCCTGGTGCTGCTGAGCGGCGTGGTGATCTTCGGCGGCATCCGCTCCATCGCCAAAGTGGCCGAGCTGGTGGTGCCGCTGATGGCCGGCGCCTACCTGTTACTGGCCCTCTGGGTGATTGGCCATAACATCGAACACATGCCGGCGATCCTGACGCTGATCTTCAAAAGCGCCTTCGGCCTGCAGGAAGCCGCGGCCGGCGCCGTCGGTTACGGCATCTCCCAGGCGATGACCCAGGGCGTGCAGCGCGGCCTGTTCTCCAACGAAGCCGGCATGGGCTCGGCGCCCAACGCGGCGGCGTCCGCTTCGCCTTATCCGCCGCATCCGGCCTCACAGGGCTATGTGCAAATGCTCGGGGTGTTTATCGATACCATCGTCATCTGCAGCGCCACCGCGGCGATCATCCTCTCCTCCGGCATTCTCGATCAGCCGACCGACAGCATCAGCGGCATCGATCTGACCCAGCGCGCGCTGTCGACCGCCGTCGGCAGCTGGGGGGCGCCGTTCGTCGCCATCGCCATTTTCTTCTTCGCCTTCACCTCGATCATCGCCAACTACGCCTATGCCGAGAGCAACCTGGTGTTCCTCGAGCACAACCATCCGGGCGGCCTGCTGATTTTCCGCTGCGTGGCGTTGGGCATGGTGATGTTCGGCGCGCTGGCGGAGCTGCCGCTGGTGTGGAAAATGGCGGATACCTCCATGGCGCTGATGGCCATCACCAACCTGACGGCCATCCTGTTGCTGTCGCGGGTGGCGCTTAAGCTGGCCGACGACTACCATCGCCAACGCCGTCTGGGCAAGCTGCCGACCTTCGACGCCAACCGTTATCCGGAGCTGAAGTCGCAGCTGGAGCCGGGCGTGTGGGACGACCAAAAGCCGCCGCGCTGAGTTTTCCGGGGCGCGTGCGGTGCGCGCCCCTGCCTATTGGACCGATTGCCCCTTTTTCCCGCGCTTTTTGCTACAGTATCCGCACTTGGATAAACAGGATCTGGCCATGCTCGTTATTATTTCCCCTGCAAAAACTCTCGATTACGACAGCCCGCTGGCGACAGAACGCTTCACGCAGCCCGAAATGCTGGACAAGTCGAAACAGCTGATCAAAATTTGCCGCGAGCTGACACCGGCGCAAATCGCCAGCCTGATGAGCATCAGCGACAAGCTGGCCGGGCTGAACGCCGCGCGCTTTAGCGAGTGGCAGCCGAAATTTACCCCAGACAATGCCCGTCAGGCGCTGCTGGCGTTCAAGGGCGACGTTTACACCGGCCTGCAGGCGCAGGATTTCAGCGAAGCCGATTTCGACTTCGCCCAGCAGCATCTGCGCATGCTGTCCGGCCTGTATGGCGTGCTGCGCCCGCTCGATCTGATGATGCCGTACCGGCTGGAGATGGGCATCAGGCTTGAAAACCCGAAAGGCAAAGACCTGTACAGCTTCTGGGGCGATAAAATCACCCAAAAACTCAACGAAGCGCTGGAGCAGCAGGGCGACGACGTGGTGGTCAACCTGGCGTCCGACGAGTATTTCAAGGCGGTGAAGCCGGCCAAACTGCACGGCGCGCTGATCAAACCGGTGTTCCTCGACGAGAAGAACGGCAAGTACAAGGTCATCAGCTTCTACGCCAAGAAAGCGCGCGGGTTGATGAGCCGCTTTATCATCAAAAATCGCCTGACGCGCAGCGAGCAGTTGGTGGACTTCAACCTGGAAGGCTACGCCTTCGACGAAGCCGCCTCGCAGGGCAATGAACTGGTGTTCAAACGCCCGGAGCAGGCATAAAAAAAGCCGTCGCAAGACGGCTTTTCGCATTCTAGCCTGCCGAACCTCAGGCCGGCAGCGCCATCAGGAACTTGCGCAGCTCGGCAAAGCCGGCCGGCAGCGTGTGCGACAGCAGCGGCAGATCGGCCCGCAGCGCCAGCGCTTTCGGCAACGGCAGCTCTTGGCCGAGGATCGCTTCCACGCTCTCTTTAAACTTGGCCGGATGCGCGGTGCCGAGGAACAGACCGAACTCCCCTTCCTGCAGCCGATCGCGCAGCGCGCGATAGGCAATGGCCGCGTGCGGTTCGGAGATATAACCCAGCTCGGCCAGTTCACGCATCGTTTCCTTGGTGGTCTCATCACTGACCGCCGCGTGGCCCAGCTCTTTCAGCTGCCAGACCTTACGACGGAACAGCTCTTCCACGCGCGGCCAGTTGTTCGGCTGGCTGACGTCCATGGCGTTGGACAGCGTCGCGACCGTGGCGTGCGGCTGCCACTGGCCGCTGGTCAGGAAGCGCGGCACGGTGTCGTTGGCGTTGGTGGCGGCAATAAAGCGCTTCACCGGCAGGCCCAGCGACTTGGCCAGCAGCCCGGCGGTCAGATCGCCGAAGTTGCCGCTCGGCACCGAAATCACCAGCTGATTGCGCGCTTCCTGCGGCAGCTGCGCCACCGCTTCGAAGTAGTAGCAGATCTGCGCCAGCAAGCGGCTGATGTTGATCGAGTTGGCCGAGTTCAGGTGCAGCGCGTCCTTCAATTCCCGATCGTCGAACGCCTGCTTCACCAGCGCCTGGCAAGCATCGAAGTCGCCGTCGATCGCTACGGTGTGAATGTTGCCGCCCAGAGTACAGAACAGCTTCTCCTGCAGCGGACTGATTTTGCCCTGCGGATAGAGGATCACCACCCGGACGTTTTTCAGGCCGTAGAAGGCGTGCGCCACGGCGGCGCCGGTGTCGCCGGAGGTGGCGGTCAAAATGGTCACCGGCTGATCGCCGGCCACTTCCGCCAGCATCTGCGCCATAAAGCGGCCGCCGAAGTCTTTGAACGCCAGCGTCGGGCCGTGGAACAGCTCCAGGCAGGAGACGTCTTCGGTCACTTTCGCCACCGGCGCCGGGAACTCAAAAGCGGCCTGCACGCGTTTCTTCAGCGCCGCTTCCGGTACCTCCTCGCCGATAAAGGCCGACAGAATACGGCTGCTGCGGGTGACAAAGTCCTGCTCCAGCAGCTGGTCGATCTCGGTCAGTTCGAACTCCGGCAGCTCCAGCGGGAAGAACAGCCCCTGCTGCTTGCCCAGGCCTTGTTTGATCGCCTGCGCGAAGCTGACCTGCTCGTTGTGATCCTTAAGGTTGTACAGTTTCATGCGTTATCCCAGTAGTCGAGCGCCTGCGGTATCCAGACGGCAAATATGAACAAAACCTTCGTCGTTTTGCAGATAGTGTTGTTGCAGCCAGGCGGCCATGCGCTGCGCGGTGGCGCCGTCGTTGCAGACGGCGAACAGCGTCGGGCCGGAGCCGGAGATGCCGCAGGCCAGCGCGCCGATCTCCTGCGCCGCCTTGCGCGCTTCGGCGAAGCCCGGCAGCAGCCGGGTGCGGTACGGTTCGGCGATCACGTCCTGCATCAATTTGGCGGCCAGCTGCGGCTGACGGGTGTGGCAGGCATGGATAAAGCCGGCCAGATAGCGACCGTGGCTGATGCAATCCTGGCGACGGTATTGCGCGGGTAAAATGGCGCGCGCTTCGGCGGTGGAGACCTTGATGCCCGGATAGGCCATGACCCACAGCCAATCGTCGAAGCACGGCACCTCCTGGCTGATGATGCCTTCTTCTTCCAGCATCAGCTGCAGGCCGCCCAGGTAGCATGGCGCCACGTTATCGTAATGCACGCTGCCGGAAATGCGGCCTTCCAGCTCGCCCATCAGGCCGAGCAGCGTCGTCTCATCCAGCGGCCGATCGCAGAATTCGTTCATCGCCATCAGCCCGGCCACCACCGAACAGGCGCTGGAGCCCAGCCCCGATCCAATTGGCATGTTCTTTTCCAACCGCATCGCCACCGGCACTTCGCGGCCGATCTCCTGGCAGAAGCGCTCCCAGCATTGATAAACGATGTTCTCTTTCGGCTCGGCCGGCAGCTTGCTGACGAAGCGCCCGGCATTCTGCAAACTGAACGTCTCGGCGGCTTCTACGCTGACGCAGTCGCCCAGCAGAGTGCCGTCGATCGGCGAAACCGCCGCGCCCAGCACATCGAAACCGACGCTGACGTTACCGATCGAGGCCGGTGCATACACCTTAACCATATTAAACTCCCAACTTCCATGACAGTGTGCGCAGCAGATCGGCGAACACGCCCGCTGCGGTCACATCGTTACCGGCGCCGTAGCCGCGCAGCACCAGCGGCAGCGGCTGATAGTAGCGGCTGTAGAAGGCCAGCGCGTTCTCGCCGTTCTTCACTTTATACAACGGATCGTTGCCGTCCACCGCCTCGATGCGCACCTTGCAGCGCCCTTCGTCGATCAGGCCGACATAGCGCAGCACCTTGCCTTGCTCGGCGGCGTTGGCCACGTTGCGCGCGAACTCTTTATCCAGCTCCGGCAGGCGCGCCAGGAAATGCTCCACGTCGCCCGACGCGTCGAAGGACGGCGGCAGCACCGACTCGACCTCGATATCGCTCAGCTCCAGCTTGTAACCGGCCTCGCGCGCCAGGATCAGCAGCTTGCGCGCCACGTCCATACCGGACAGATCGTCGCGCGGATCCGGCTCGGTATAGCCGTTGGCCCTGGCCTGCAAGGTCGCCGCCGACAGCGACAGCCCTTCATCCAGCTTGCCGAAGATAAAGGACAGCGAGCCGGACAGGATGCCGGAGAAACGCACCAGCTCATCGCCGGCGTTCAGCAGGTTTTGCAGGTTCTCAATCACCGGCAAACCGGCGCCGACGTTGGTGTCGTAGAGGAACTTGCGGTGCGAACCGGCGGCGGCCGCGCGCAGTTGCTGATAATAGTTCATCGACGAGGTGTTGGCCTTTTTGTTCGGCGTCACCACGTGGAAACCGTCCGCCAGGAAGTCCACATACTGATCGGCCACCGCCTGGCTGGAAGTGCAGTCGACGATCACCGGGTTCAGCAGGTGATACTCCTTTACCAGCCGGATCAGGCGGCCGAGATTGAACGGCTCCTGCGCGCCGGCCAGCTCGTCGCGCCAGCTGTCCAGCGCGATGCCGTGTACGTTGGTCAGCATCACGCGCGAGTTGGCGATGCCGCACACCCGCAGGTCGATATGCTTTTGCTTCAGCCACGGCTGCTGGCGGTAAATCTGTTCGATCAGCGCTCCGCCGACGCCGCCGACGCCGATGACGAACACTTCGATCACCTGATCGGTGTTGAACAGCATCTGGTGACTGACGCGCACGCCGGTGGTGGCGGATTCATTGCTGACCACCACCGAGATTGAACGCTCGGAAGAGCCCTGGGCGATGGCGACGATATTGATGTTGGCGCGCGCCAGCGCGGAGAAGAAGCGCGCGGAGATGCCGCGCAGGGTGCGCATGCCGTCGCCGACTACCGAGATGATCGCCAGGCGTTCCATCACGTCCAGCGGATCCAGCACGCCGTCTTTCAACTCCAGATAGAACTCCTCCTCCAGCGCGCGGCGCGCGCGCAGCAGTTCGCCCTGCGGCACGCAGAAGCTGATGCTGTATTCGGAAGAGGATTGGGTGATCAGCACCACCGAAATGCCGGCGCGCGACATCACGGCGAACACCCGCGCGGCCATGCCGACCATGCCTTTCATGCCCGGGCCGGAGACGTTGATCATCGCCATGTTGTTCAGGTTGGTGATGCCTTTCACCGGCATCGCGTCATCGGTGCTGTCTTTGCCGATCAACGTGCCGGGGGCCTGCGGGTTGGAGGTGTTTTTAATCAGGCAAGGGATTTGGAACTGGGCAATCGGCGTGATGGTGCGAGGATGCAGCACTTTGGCGCCGAAATAGGAGAGCTCCATCGCCTCCTGGTACGACATCGATTTCAGCAGCCTGGCGTCCGGTACGGTGCGCGGATCGCAGGTATACACGCCGTCGACGTCGGTCCAGATCTCGCAACAGTCGGCGCGCAGGCAGGCGGCCAGCACGGCGGCGGAATAGTCGGAGCCGTTGCGGCCCAGCACCACCAGTTCACCCTTGTCGTTACCGGCGGTGAAACCGGCCATCAGCACGATGTGGTCGGCCGGGATCGCCGCCGCGGCGATGCGCAGCGTGGACTCGGCGATGTCCACGGTGGACTCCAGGTAGTGGCCCTGCGCCAGCAGTTTCTCCACCGGGTTGATCACCGTGACCGGGTAGCCCTTGGCGCGGAACACCCCTTCCATGATGGCGATGGAGAGCTTTTCGCCGCGGCAGATGATCGCCGCGTTTACGCTGTCCGGGCACTGCCCCAGCAGCGAAACGCCGTGCAGCACCTGTTTGAGCTGCGCGAACTCCTGATCGACCACGCCTTTCAAGCGATCGTATTCAAAGCCCGGCAGCGCCTGCGCCAGGCCGCTCAGCAGATCGGCAAAGATCCGCTCGGCGTCGCTGATATTTGGCAGAATGTCCTGGCCCGCCACCGTTTTGTCGATCATCGCCACCAGATGGTTGGTGATCTTTGCAGGGGCGGACAAGACCGTGGCTACCTGTCCCTGACGCGCATTACTCTCCATGATGTCGGCAACGCGCAGAAAACGTTCTGCATTCGCCACCGAGGTTCCACCAAATTTCAGCACTCGCATGTGTGATCTCTCCGAATTTAAGCCGAAAAAAAAGCCCGCACTGATTAGGTGCGGGCTTTTTTCTGTGTTTCCTGTGCGCGTCAGCCCGCCCCGTTACCTGTGGTATCGGTGGTGGTAATAATTGTGGTTTTCAGGCTGATGTTGCGCATGTTGTCTGTCTGTCTCATGAAATACTCTGTCCCCTCTATTGGTTAAAGCAATCGCTATCCCAAGTCAAACTATTTCTTTTTTTTGCTTATTTTCCGTTCAGCGACGGTAATGCGCGATGCAACAGGTGAAAAGCAAAACGACAGAACAAAAAAACAACTTAAAGCCGATTTACCAGTGGATCACGCTGGGTAACCGTCTGATGGAGCCGCTATCACTTGGCGAGTTTTTTTTCGATGTCGTGCAGCAGCGTATGCAACATCGCCGTATCGCGCTGTTGCAGCGCGCCGAGCCGCTGGTGCAGCCAGTCGCGCAATTTTTGGTCATCGCCGACCTCCAATGCGTTCAACAAGGCATCGGCGCGGCGGCGCAGCGCCTTGAGCTGCCCTTCCGACGCCGCCGTTTCCTGCGGCGTGCTGACGCCCATCAGGCTCGCCAGCTGGTAGCAGTAAACCATCACCGCCTGGCCCAGGTTAAGCGACGGATAGTCCGCCTGCATCGGCACGCCGGTCAGCAAATCCGCCAGCGCCAGCTCTTCGTTGGTCAGGCCGGAATCTTCGCGGCCGAACACCAGCGCGGCCTGGCCGACCCACTGCTTGCGCTCGCTCAGCTGTTCCAGCAGCTCGGGCGGCGTGCAGTAATAGTGAAAACGCGCGCGGCTGCGGGCGGTGGTGGCGACGGTGAAATCCACGTCCGCCAGCGCCAGTTCCAGCGTGGCGAACGTTTGCACGCCGTCGAGGATCTCGCCGGCTCCGTGCGCCACCCAGCGCGCCGCCGGCTGCAGGTGCGCCTCGCTGTCGACGATGCGCAACGACGTGAAGCCCATGGTTTTCATCGCGCGCGCCGCCGCGCCGACATTTTCCGGCCGCGCCGGAGCCACTAAAACAATATGAAGCTGCATCACTCTTCCACCGAAGGCAGGCCTGCGCTTTTGACGATGGCGCAGCGCCCGCTTATATTTACAATTGCGTAACAATAAACGCGTTAATAGCAACAAACAAGATTAAACGGCTCGTTGAGCTAATAAACCCGTCGTAATAGTCATTATTCGTGCTTATGTTTTACTGCATTTATTTATCAATGAGTTAAAACAAGGCGATGATCAATAAGCGAATAATTGTATCCTATCGGGCCGGATAATGCTGAATCGTTCACAGAATTTGAGGTTCTGTGACTTAAACTGGCATTTCTGTAAGTGTTTTTCACAAATCTGTTAACGTGCTACAATTGAATTTGATATATGTCAACAAAGCGTAGTTTTGTTGGGTGATGAATTCGGCACGCGCTGTTATATTGCTGTTAATGGGGTTAGGATATGCGCCAATTTGGCACCCCAGGGGTTGTAGGGAACAGCATCCCCACCAGGCTAGCGATCTTGTTGACATGAGATGGAAAGTGCATCAAGAACGAGTTTACGTACTTTAGTCATTTGCTGAGAGGGAACGTGGCGCTATCTCTGCCCTCCTCTAAGAAAACAAAGACTTCTGTACTTCCTATTTTCTATTTTGTTGGCAATTTTAGGTAGCAAATATGCAGACCCCGCACATTCTGATTGTCGAAGACGAGTTAGTCACTCGTAACACCCTGAAGAGCATTTTCGAGGCGGAAGGCTACATTGTTCATGAAGCCAATGATGGTGCAGAGATGCACAATATCCTGTCTGAAAATGATATCAATCTGGTCATCATGGACATCAACCTGCCAGGCAAAAACGGCCTGCTGTTGGCGCGCGAACTGCGTGAACAGGCCAGCGTCGCCTTGATGTTCCTGACCGGTCGCGATAACGAAGTGGACAAAATCCTCGGCCTGGAAATCGGCGCCGACGATTACATCACCAAGCCGTTCAACCCGCGTGAGCTGACCATCCGCGCGCGCAACCTGCTGTCGCGCACCATGAACCTGGGCAGCCTCGGCGAAGAGCGCCGCCTGGTCGAGAGCTACAAGTTCAACGGTTGGGAGCTGGACATCAACAGCCGCTCGCTGATCAGCCCGGCCGGCGAACAGTACAAGCTGCCGCGCAGCGAATTCCGCGCCATGCTGCACTTCTGCGAAAACCCGGGCAAGATCCAGTCCCGCGGCGAACTGCTGAAGAAAATGACCGGCCGCGAGCTGAAGCCGCATGACCGCACCGTGGACGTCACCATCCGTCGCATTCGCAAACACTTCGAATCGACGCCGGACACGCCGGAAATCATCGCCACCATTCACGGCGAAGGCTACCGCTTCTGCGGCGATCTGGAAGAGTAATTCCGGCCTGCCGTCATGAAAACGGGGTTCAGCATGCTGAACCCCGTTTTTTTATTTCGTCTCAGCCCACGGCATGATCGGCACCGCGCTCAGCGCGTTCTTCGGCGAACCGTCGATCACCTTGTCGGAGTAGCTCAGGTAAATCAGCGAATTGCGCTTGGCGTCGTAGAAGCGCACCACCTGCAGCTTCTTGAACACCAGCGAGGTGCGTTTCTGGAATACCACCTCACCTTCCGACTTGCCGTTTTTGATCTTGTCGCTCAGCTCGATAGGCCCCACCTGCTGGCAGGAAATGGCCGCGTCGGCGGTGTCTTCCGCCAGCCCCAGGCCGCCTTTGATGCCGCCGGTTTTGGCGCGGCTGATATAACAAGTTACATTTTTAACATCCGGATCGTCGAACGCTTCCACCACGATTTTGTGGTCCGGCCCCAACAATTTAAACACGGTATCAACGGAGCCCACCTGCTCCGCCTGCGCGCTGCCAACGGTTGCGCAAACCAAACCGAATAAAAATATCCAGCCTTTTTTCATTTACTTAACTCCGATATAACCTTGCCGCAAAAATAGGTTCGGCGATCGCCATTATTTATGTCTAAGCTCACGGAATCGGTTTGTTACGGGTCCGCACCGTCCGTTTTAGCACAGAGCGTGACAAAAATCTTTGAGAGTCGCGGAGTAAAAAAATTGCTATGATGCGGCGTCGTTATTTCTTTGCGCCCACTACGGTGTACCCCAATCCAACTCTGGCGCGGCAAGCGCAGCAGAGGCAAAGAGTGCAACGCATAATGGCTCATGGATCGGTCTGATAGCGCAGCACCAGCGTGACGAATCAACAGTTCGGGTTCCTACCCCCAAGCTTTACGAGGAAGATCTATGGATCAAGCCGGTATCATTCGTGATCTGCTTAGCTGGCTGGAAAGCCATTTGGACCAACCCTTGTCGCTGGATAACGTGGCGGCCAAGGCCGGCTACTCCAAATGGCACCTGCAACGGATGTTCAAAGATATTACCGGTAACGCCATCGGTGCTTACATCCGGGCAAGGAGGCTGTCCAAAGCCGCCGTCGCGCTGCGTTTGACCAGCCGGCCGATTTTGGATATCGCCCTGCAGTATCGCTTCGACTCGCAGCAGACCTTCACCCGCGCCTTCAAAAAACAGTTTGCGCAAACGCCGGCGCTGTACCGCCGCGCCGAGGACTGGAACGCATTCGGCATCTGCCCGCCGATCCGTCTGGGGGCTTTCACCCTGCCGCAGCCGGAATTCGTCTCGCTGCCGGACAAGCGCCTGGTCGGCCTGACCCAAAGCTACTCCTGTACGTTGGAACAGATCACCACCGTGCGCACCGAGCTGCGCTCGCAGTTCTGGCGTCAGTTCCTCGGTGACGTCGAAACCCTGCCGCCGGTGCTGTACGGGCTGCACCACTCGCGGCCGAGCCAGGAAAAGGACGACGAACAGGAAGTGCTGTACACCACGGCGCTGGAGCCGGATCAGGTGCCTGACAAGGCGCAGGAAGGCCAGCCGCTGGTGTTGCCGGGCGGTGAGTTTGCGATGTTCAGCTACGAAGGGCCTACTGAGGGCCTGCAAGACTTTATTCTGACGGTCTACGGCACCTGCCTGCCGGCGCTCCAGCTGACGCGCCGCAAAGGGCACGACATCGAACGCTTCTACCCGAAAGGCGAGCGCCGTCCGCATCAGGCGCCTATCGAGATCAAGTGCGACTACCTGATCCCGATTCGGCGTTAACGCTGCAGTTCGTCCAACGCGGGCATGTCCAGATGCGTGACATCGCCCGCGGTCTCCACGATCCAGCCGGAAGCCAGCCACGGGCTCTGCTGGTGATCGACGCGCGACAGTGAACAGTTGCGCAAGCGCAAACGGCGTTCCGCATAGGCCGGCAGCCCCAGCACCGTACTGATCAAACACCCCAACGCGATGCCATGGCTGACGAGCAGCGGTTTGCTGCCTTCCGGCAGCATCAGGCAGCTCTCCAGCGCGGCGCGCATGCGCTCGCCCAGTTCCTCCATGGATTCGCCTTGAGGGATACGGCCGTCAGGAGTACCATCGACCATCTGTTTGCGCCACTGCTCTTCCTGCGGCGTCAAACTGTCGATCAGGCGTTCTTCCAGAACCCCCATGTGCAGCTCACGCAAACGCGGATCGCCTATCACTTCGCAGCCACAGGCTTCGGCGATGATCTGCGCGGTGCGGCGCGTGCGCCCCAGATCGCTGGTAATGATGTGCGTAATGCCTTCCTTACTGACGCGCCTGGCGACCAGACGGGCCTGGTGTTCACCCATGGCGGTTAACGGGCTGTCGGACTGACCCTGGATGCGGCGAGCCGCGTTCCATTCCGTTTCGCCATGGCGAACGAGGTATACCTGTAACATTTTTGTTTTCCGTTATACTGCGTGAAATTTGTGTTTATCCCCGGCCCGGCGGCGCTTTTGCCGCTGCCCGGCGTATCGGCCAGAAGGATATCAAACCCGTTATGTACCATGTTGTCGCTGCAACTACCAACCCGGCAAAGATCAAGGCTATTCAACTGGCCTTCGATGACGTCTTTGGCGCGAACCAATACCGCATTGAATCCGTTGACGTCGCCAGCGGCGTCTCGCTGCAGCCAATAGGCAACCACGAAACCCGCACCGGCTCGCGTCAACGCGTCATGGAAGCGCGCCAGGTCAGGCCCGAGGCCGATTTTTGGGTCGGCGTGGAAGCCGGGATTGAAGAGAATATGACCTTCGCCTGGATGACCATCGAGAACCCGCACATCCGCGGCGAATCCCGCTCGGCGAGCCTGATGCTGCCGGAAGTCATCTTACAAGGTATTCGCGCCGGTCGCGAATTGGGCAGCGAAATGGCGGCGATCACCGGCAATGCCGAGGTGAAGCGCCAGGGCGGCGCCATCGGCGTCTTCACCGACGGCCGGCTGAGCCGCACCAGCGTTTACCACCAGGCGCTGCTGCTGGCGCTGGTGCCGTTTCACAACGCCATCTATCAGCAATAGCACCGATCCCGCTAGGGCGCGTCGTGCAACAGCTGCTGCTCAAGCCACTGTTTCAGCTCGGGTGAAGCCGCTTTCAGGCTGTTCGAGCCGCGGGTGATGGTGGCGATCCCCGCGCCCAGTTCATTTTTCAGCTCGCGCTGGCTCATCTCGCCGCGCATCAGTTCCTGAATGATCCGCACCCGGGTGCCCAGCGCGGTGCGCTCGTCCGGCGTCAGCATCAGCTGCAGCAGCGGTTGATGCAGCTCTTGCGCAAACGAATTCTGCAGCAGCGCGACGAAGCGCAGCCAATCCTCATTGCCTTGTTCTGAAAGAGCGGGGTCGTTTAACGATAATTGCGTCATGGCAGCCACCATACTATTTAACTAGTACAGCAGCATACCATAGGGCCGTCAAAATCAATAACGTCTCTGCCACTCGGCGTCGGTCAACACCTTGGCCGGCCGGTGCGTCAGATAACGGTAAAACGCATCGTAGGCCAGCACATTCTTGACGTAGCCGCGGGTTTCCGAGAACGGAATGCTTTCGATGAACGCCACCGGATCGATACGCCCCGCGCTGTTGCCCAGCCAGGTGTTCACCCGTGACGGGCCGGCGTTATAGGCGGCGCTCGACAGGATGCGGTTGCGGCCGAACTGCTGATAGACCGACTCCAGATAGCTGGTGCCGATGGTGATGTTGGTCTGCGGATCGAACAGCTGGCTCGGGCCGACGTAGCCGGGAATATTGAACATCTGCACCGTATGCTGCGCGGTGCGCGGCATCACCTGCATCAGGCCGGAAGCGCCAACCGGCGACTGCGCCTTCGGATTCCAGGCGCTCTCCTGGCGCGCTATCGCCATCGCGTAGCTGGTGGTGATCCCCTTGTCATCGGTGGCGCGGCGGAACTCCTGCGGCCAGGCGACCGGGAAGCGCTCCTCCAGATGATCCCACAGCTTGCCGACGATGGTCGCCTGCACGCTCAGATCGGCCCATTTTTGCTCAAAGGCGTAGCGCGCCAGCGCCTCTTGTTCCGGCCGGCTGCGGCTGGCGACGTAGGAGCCCCACTCGCTGCGGGCCAGGTTGTCCATGTTCCAGTACATCAGCTCGCGCACCCGGGCGACCTCCGGCCCGTCGACCAGCGACGCGCGCGGCTTGGCCGCCACCGCCACCATTACGGGATAAGTGGCGTTCAGCTTCTGCGCCGCCGCCATCGGATAGAAGCCGCGTTCGGTCATCAGGTTACGCAATATCTCCTCGCCTTCGGCGCGTTTGCCTTCGTCCATCAACTGACTGGCGCGCCAGTAGCGCCACTCATCCTTGTTGCGCGACGCTTCCGGCAGGCGGGCCAGCCAGGTCGCCACGCCCTGCCGATCGCCGTTGCCCAACGCCATGCGCACCCGGCGCTCCAGCAGCGAAGGCGAACGGCTGCGCAGAATCACCCGATCGCGCCACTGCGCCTGTTCATAGGTGGCATCGCTGCCCATCAGGCGCCAGGCCACCGCCTCTTCCAGCCCTAGCCGCTCGTCGTCGCTCATTTTCTGCAGCCGCGCGAGCGTCGGGATCATCGCCCGCGCGTTTTCCACATCCTGCCGCGCCAGGCGCTCAAAGGCGATGCCGGTGGCGGCGCGGGTAAAGTCGGTCGGCCCCACGCTGCGGGCGAAGGCTTCCACGGTGGTCGGATCGTTTTGCAAGCGCACCAGGGCGTTGCCCATGGTCTGGTAGTCGGCCGGCAGCTGGCTGTAGAGGTTGCTGACCAGCGAACTGTTGCCCTCCTTCAACGCCAGCTTCATGCGCGCCAGAATATCCAGCGGCGTCTGCTTGCCTGCGCCGCGCCAGACGCTGAACAGCCGATCGCAGGCGCCCGGCAGCGTTTTGCCGTTCAGCCACAGTTCGTCGGCGCCGCTCCAGGCCGCCTGCTGATCGCCGGTGGCCCATTTGGCGTAGTAATAGTTGCAGCGCGCCGCCACCGGTTTGGGCGGCTGCGGGCTGAAGGCCAACAGGGTGCGCCAGTCTTCGCGCCGCGCCAGCTCATTGACGAAGCGCGGGGCCAGTGATTTCGCCGGCGGCAGCGTCGGGTTGCGTTTGATAAAGTCGTTCACCTCGGAGAACCCCGCCTGGCTCAGATCCTGTGTCAGCTCGCGGTATTCCAGGTAAGGATAAAGCGGATAATCGCGCAGCGTCGGCATCAGCTGCGCCACCACGCCCATCTGATTGCCGTCCCATGCCTGTTTGATCTGCTGGTAGCGCTGACGTTGCGCATCCAGAGAATCCGCCAGCGCCGCGCCTGAAAACGCCGTCAGGCACAGGCCCATTGCCAACAGCCGTCGCTTGTCCACCTTGACCATCCTCGCTCTTTCCTCACTGGTTGGACCGCAGGAGCCGCCCAGCTCCCCGGTGACCGCCGCGCCACGGCGCAGCGGGACAAAATAAAGCCGGGCGCACGGCCCGGACGCAGACATCTACCATAGACAGCGCAATCGCTCATCCATTCAATACTGTAGAAGAAGAAGTGTATCGCCATGACGGGAGCCAGGTAAAAAACGTTTACTTTGGCTGACAAATCAGGCCGACGGGATATTTCCAGCCACCGGATTTTTATTAGCCACCCCGGCATTTATAAGAGAAGTAAAATAATTTTTAATTATTAGCTATGACATTATTGCATTTGTGAGATGACGCCGCCGTTGCGCAAATCGCCTGACAGCTGGCCAAACGCGCCAACTTTGCAGAAAAGCGGTGGCAAACCCGGGTAGGCATTTTTATACTATCAAAAATAAGTAGGATAATTCCGAGAAAACAGCACATAAAGCGCCCAACGAAGACATCTTATAATACAATCCGCGCCAATTATGGGTGAGATAGTGTTCATTAGGCAGTGCGACTGACAGCTTTCAGCAAAACGATTGTCCCTTCAAGCGGGCCGAACTTTTCCTTGTCAGGCCACGGCCTGCGGGCGGTGGATCAGGCCGGAATGGCGGGTGAAGATGGCGAATAAGACCGCGATAGCGATGCGTTGCGCAAAAAGCCCCGTGCCGGGCTTCCTTGGCGCACGTCTGAATATCGGTCGCCTGCTGCTGATCGTGTTGTTGGTGCTGCTGACGTTGTCCGGGCCTGCGCGCGCCGCCGATGATCCCTATCAAAAACGCACGCACGCCGTGACGACCGTGGTGGTAGGCATCATCAGCTACGCCCGCTGGTCGCGTGAACCCAATCCGATCCGCTTGTGCGTGACCGCACCCACCCAGTATGCCGAAGGGCTGTTCGATCCGATCCTGCTGAGCGCCCCGCGTCCGATTAAAGCCGAGCGCGTGCCGTTCGACAGCCCAACGCTGAGTACCGGCTGCGATGTCATCTACTTAGGGAACATCACCGCCGCGCAGAGACAAAATTTCATGCAGCGCATTTCCGGCAACTCCATTCTCAGCATCAGCGAGAACGATAGCGAATGCTCCGCCGGCAGCGCATTTTGCCTGCAGATCGATGGGGACCAGGCCAGTTTCAAGGTCAACCTGGACGCTCTGGCGCGCAGCGGCGTGCGCGTTCACCCCAACGTGCTGCAGCTGGCACGCAAACAGGCGCCGCCGCTATGAGGCTGTTGCACAGAAACCGCGCCGGCAATGCGCGCCCGACGCTGGGCCGAGTGCTGCAGCGGGTGCATCTTGGGCTGGCGCTGATCGCCGTCGGCACCGCCGGCATCTTTTTGACGCTGGTGGCGCTGTTTGCGCTGCGCGCCTATGCCGACCACAACCTGCACCTGATCGCGCGCTCCATCAGCTATACCGTCGAGGCCGCCGTGGTGTTTGAAGACGGCGTCGCCGCGCGTGAGGCGCTGATGCTGATCGCCTCCAACGAAGAGATCCTGGAGGCGCGCATTCTGGATAATAAAGGCAAGATGCTGGCCAGCTGGCGCCATCCCTCCGACAGCCCGCTGCACGGTCTGGAGCAGATGGTTGCGCACTGGGCGCTGCCCGAACCGGTCATACTGCCTATTTCTCACGGGGGCAAACAGGTTGGCCAGGTCTGGTTGAGCGGCAACGGCGGCAGCCTGTTGCGTTTCCTGTTGCGTGGCCTGGTCGGCATGATCGCCTGCATGGTGCTCAGCACCCTGTGCGCTCTGGTGTTGTCGCGCCGTATGCTGGTCGGCATCGTCAGTTCGCTGGACGACATCGCCAACGTGGCGCACGCGGTGCGCCGCGATCGCACCTTCGGCCTGCGGGTGCCGTCGGCGCCGATCGCCGAGCTGCATGAGCTCAGCAACGATTTCAACGGCTTGCTCGACGAGCTGGAGGCCTGGCAGGCCCATCTGAAGCAGGAGAACGACTCGCTGGCTCACCGGGCGACGCACGACAGCCTGACCGGCTTGCCGAACCGCGCCTTCTTCGAAGGGCGGCTGAGCCGGGCGCTGGGCGATATCGAACCGCCGGCGAAATTGGCGGTGCTGTTTATCGACGGCGATCGCTTCAAGGAGGTGAACGACAGTTACGGCCACGCCGCAGGCGATGCGGTGCTGACCACCATTGCCGGGCGCATTCGCGCGCAGCTGCGCGAGACCGATCTGGTCGCGCGTCTGGGCGGGGATGAATTCGCCGTGCTGCTGGCGCCGGTACACGGCACGGAAGATGTCCTGCAGATCGCTGACAACATCATCGATTGCATGACGCAACCGGTCATTTTGCCGAACGACGAGGCGGTCATTACCTCTCTGAGTATCGGTATTGCGCTGTACCCTGATCACGCGTCGACGCCTCAGGGTCTTTTGCACGAAGCTGACGATGCGATGTATCAGGCAAAGCATCGTTATAACGGAGGCTGGCGGCTGGCTATACATAAATAAGAGCCCCGGCTATAACACTTGAACTAGGGATTTTGACTATGATACAGCAACTGTTTAAAGGTCGTTTTTCACTGCTGACGATGGTGTTCGTCGCCCTGCTGGCGCTCGCCGGCTGCCAGAGCAAACCGCAGGGCCTGACGCCCGAGCAGATCGCGCTGCTGCAATCGCAGGGCTTCAAGCTGACCGATAACGGCTGGGAGTTCGGCCTGTCGGATAAAGTGCTGTTCGGCAACAACATCGGCAAGCTGAACCCGGAAAGCACCGAGACGGTGCAGAAGATGGGCCGCGCGCTGCTGAGCGTCGGCATCACCAAGTTCCGCCTGGACGGCCATACCGACAACTACGGTGAAGACAGCTATAACGACCAGCTCTCTCTGCGCCGCGCCGATGCGGTGGCCGATCTGCTGGCCAGCGTCGGCATTCCGCGCGCCAATATCGAAACCCGCGGCATGGGCAAACGCGATCCCGTTGCCGACAACCGCACCTCCAGCGGCCGCGCGGAAAACCGCCGCGTCGCGATCGTCGTCACGCCATAAGCCACCAATATGCGCCTTTATCGGCGCATAAACGGTTATACTTAGCGATCGCTGAGCGATGTCTGGGATCCGAGATCGAAACGGGCTACACTCATGCCGCCAGACATCCTATAAATACTGATATAGAGAGGCTTAGAGCAACGTGGCTCAATACGTCTATACCATGCACCGCGTCGGCAAGGTGGTACCGCCGAAGCGTCATATTTTGAAAAACATCTCCCTGAGCTTCTTCCCCGGGGCCAAAATCGGCGTACTGGGCCTGAACGGCGCCGGTAAGTCCACCCTGCTGCGCATCATGGCCGGCATCGATACCGATATCGAAGGGGAAGCGCGCCCGCAGCCGGGCATCAAGATCGGTTACCTGCCGCAGGAGCCGCAGCTTAACCTCGAACACACCGTGCGTGAGTCGGTGGAAGAAGCGCTGGCGGAAGTGGTCGGCGCGCTGAAACGCCTGGACGAAGTGTACGCGCTGTACGCCGAAGAAGGCGCAGACTTCGACAAGCTGGCCGCCGAACAGGGCCGCCTGGAAGAGATCATTCAGGCGCACGACGGTCACAACCTCAACGCCCAACTGGAACGCGCAGCCGACGCGCTGCGCCTGCCGGACTGGGACGCCAAAATCGCCCACCTGTCCGGGGGTGAACGCCGCCGCGTCGCGCTGTGCCGCCTGCTGCTGGAAAAGCCGGACATGCTGCTGCTGGACGAACCGACCAACCACCTGGACGCCGAGTCCGTGGCCTGGCTGGAACGCTTCCTGCACGACTTCGAAGGCACCGTGGTGGCGATTACCCACGACCGTTACTTCCTGGATAACGTGGCCGGCTGGATCCTCGAACTGGACCGCGGCGAGGGCATCCCGTGGGAAGGCAACTACTCTTCCTGGCTGGAGCAGAAAGACGCGCGTCTGGCGCAGGAAGCGTCCGCCGAAGCCGCTCGCCGCAAGTCGATCGAGAAAGAGCTGGAGTGGGTGCGTCAGGGCGCCAAAGGCCGTCAGTCCAAAGGCAAGGCCCGTTTGGCCCGCTTCGAAGAGCTGAACAACACCGAATACCAGAAACGTAACGAAACCAACGAACTGTTCATTCCACCTGGCGCACGCCTGGGCGACAAAGTGGTCGAAGTCAGCAACCTGCGCAAGTCCTACGGCGACCGCCTGCTGATCGACGACCTGTCGTTCTCGGTGCCGAAAGGGGCAATCGTCGGCATCATCGGCCCGAACGGCGCGGGTAAATCCACGCTGTTCCGCATGATGTCCGGCCAGGAACAGCCTGATTCCGGCAGCATCGTGCTGGGCGACACCGTCAAGCTGGCGTCCGTCGATCAGTTCCGCGACAGCATGGACGGTTCGAAAACCGTGTGGGAAGAAGTCTCCGGCGGGCAGGACATCATGCGCATCGGCAACACCGAGATGCCGAGCCGCGCCTATGTCGGCCGCTTCAACTTCAAGGGCGTCGATCAGGGCAAACGCGTGGGCGAGCTGTCCGGCGGTGAGCGTGGCCGTCTGCACCTGGCCAAGCTGCTGCAGGTTGGCGGCAACGTGCTGCTGCTCGATGAACCGACCAACGACCTGGATATCGAAACCCTGCGCGCGCTGGAAAACGCCCTGCTGGAATTCCCTGGCTGCGCCATGGTGATCTCGCACGACCGTTGGTTCCTCGACCGTATCGCCACCCACATTCTGGACTACCAGGATGAAGGCAAGGTGGAATTCTTCGAAGGCAACTTCACCGAGTACGAAGAGTACAAAAAGCGTACGCTGGGCGCCGATGCGCTTGAGCCGCACCGCATCAAGTACAAGAAGATCGCCAAGTAATGCCCGAGGCGCCGCATGCGGCGCCTTTTTTACGCCTGCGCCCGGCGATAGTCGCGCGGTGAGCACGCCATCACGCGTTTGAACGCGTGGCTGAAAGCGCTGTCGGAATCGTACCCCAAACGCTGCGCGATAGCGGAGATCGGTTCGCCGCCGGTACGCAGCGCCCGCGCCGCCAGCAGCATGCGCCAGCGCGACACGTACTCGAGCGGCGCCATGCCGGCTTTCTGCTTGAAGCGCAGCGCCAACGTCGAACGGGAAACGCTCGCCGCATCGGCCAACGCCGCCACCGTCCAGCGCCGGGCCGGATCGGCATGTACCGCCTGCATCGCGGCGCCGATGCGCGGATCGAACAAAGCGGGTAGCCAGCCGGACGCCGCACTCTCCTCCCCCATCAGGTAAATCCGCAGCGCCTGGGTCAACATGATTTGCCCCAGATGATGCGCCATCAACGTACTGCCCGGCGAAGGCCTCACCAGCTCATCCGCCAGCCGCTGCAGCGCCCATTGCAGCACGGCTGCCTCTTCCGTGCCCCCGCGGATCACCATCAACGCGGGCAGGCTGCCGAACAGCCGCTCCACCTCCTCGCCAAAGCTAAAACGGCCGCCGATAAACAGGCACGTGTCCCCCTCGCCGCAGCGCGCCACGCCGTTTTGCGCCTGCAGATAAAGCGCGTCGGCGTCGAGCGCCGGAAGAGACAAGTCGCTGCCGACGGTCAGCGGCAGGCTGCGAGTCAGCAGTAAACAGTCGCCGGCCGCCAGCCACAGCGGTTCTGCCAGCCCTTCCGCCGCCAACCAACAGCCGCCGCGCACCACCGCGTTGAACTTCCCGCCTTGAGGAGCGGGAAAATGAACGGCCCAGTCGCCGCCGGCCTTCAGGCCGCCGAAAAACGCATTCTGGCTGTTCAGTGGCGCCAGCACTTCCGATAAAGGATCCATATCCTCTCCCCATAAAGATCTTGCAAGAGCATAACCCGCGCGATGCGCTGGCCGAAGACTTTAGGACGATGGCGACAGAAATTAGGTTTTTGTTGCATTCATCCGCCGGATAGCGCCGATTTACACTCCCTGTGTCACAGCCAACCACAGCGAGGAATCCCCAATGAACAAACAAACGCCCATCGGCTCTGGCTTCAACGCCACCACCACCGCCACCGACGTGCTCAAAGATCGTCAACTGGCCGGCATGACGGCGCTGGTCACCGGCGGCCATTCCGGCCTGGGGTTGGAAACGACTCGCGCATTGACGCAGGCGGGAGCACAGGTGATTGTCGCCGCCCGCGATCCCGTCATCGCCCGCACTCGTCTGGCCCTCGCCGGTATCAGCAACGTCGACATTTATAAGCTTGATTTGGCCGATCTGAGCAACATCAGAGAGTTCGCGCAACATCTTCTGGTGACCGGCGTCCACCTCGATATGGTGATCTGCGGCGCCGGCATCATGGCCTGTCCTGAAACCCGCATCGGCCCAGGCTGGGAGGCACAATTCGCGATCAACCACCTGGGGCATTACGCGCTGGTGAACCACCTCTGGCCGGCATTGGCGGGCGGCGCCCGCGTTGTCGTCATCTCCTCTTCCGGCCACCATGCCAGCGCCATACGCTGGAATGACGTGCAGTTTCACAGCGGCTATGACAAGTGGCGGGCCTACGGCCAGTCGAAAACCGCTAATGCGTTATTCGCCGTGCACCTCGACAAACGAGGACGAGCCGCCGGTGTACGCGCCTTCACGCTGCATCCCGGCATGATCCCCACGCCACTGCAGCGTTACCTCTCGCAGGAAGAGATGTTCGCATTGGACTGGATCGACGCCGACGGCAAACCCGCACACCCGGAAATGCTGAAAACGCCGCAACAGGGTGCGGCAACCCAGGTGTGGGCGGCGACATCGCCTCAACTCAATGGCCTTGGCGGATTGTATTGCGAAGACTGCGATATCGCCCGGCGCAACGATGACGAGGGCCTTTCCTTCAGCGGCGTAAAAAGCTACGCCGTCGATCCTGAACAGGCCCAACGCCTGTGGGAATTGTCGGCGCAACTCACCGGCATCGACATCTTCGGCAAGATTTAAACAGGAGCCCCCTATGCAGAATCGCCAAATCATCCTCGGTAAACTCCCACAGGGAAAGCTGACCGTCGATTGTTTTCAGACTCGCGAGACCCCGATGCCGATCCCCGGCCCCGGAGAGGTTCTGTTGCGCACGCTTTACGTGCCTTTGGATGCGGCCAGCAGAGCCTGGATGCAGGGCGTCACCTATCGTTCCGGATTGCAGCCAGGAGACATCATGGCCGCGACGACGCTGGCCGAAGTCGTCACGTCGCGCTCTTCCCTGCTGGCCGCCGGCGATATCGTGTTGGCGGAAACCGGCTGGCAAACCTTCACGGCCCTGCCGGCGGCTGAGGCGCTCAAACAGCCGGACATCGTTCCGCATACGCACTTGCTCAGCGTTTACGGCGTGCCCGGACTCACCGCTTACTTCGGCCTGCTGGAATGCGGACGCCCCAAGGCCGGTGAAACCGTCGTCATTTCCGCCGCCGCAGGGGCGGTAGGCATGTTCGCCGGACAAATCGCCCGGCTCCACGGCTGCCGCACGGTGGGCATTGCCGGCGGCGCCGCCAAAACGGCTCTGCTGACGGACAGGCTGGGTTTCGACGCGGCGATAGATTATAAGGCGGGGAATCTGCATGACGGCCTGCGCCGCTCGTGCCCCAACGGCATTGACGTGCTGTTCGACAACGTCGGCGGCGATATTTTGGCGGCCTGCCTGCCGCACATGGCGAAACAGGGGCGCATTGTTTGCTGCGGCGCGGTGTCGCAGTACGATACGGCCTCCCCACCGGCCGCGCCGGCCGGGATCCCCGGTTTGCTGATCGTCCACAGCTTGACGATGCGGGGGTTCCTGTTGGCCGACTTCCTTCACCGACAAGAACAGGCGCTGACGGCGCTCACGGCCTGGGTCGCGGAGAAGAAATTAGCGGTCATCGAAGATCTGATCGCCGGTTTTGAGCTGCTGCCCGCGGCCCTGGTTGGCCTGCTGGCGGGGGAAAACACAGGAAAGCGCATCGTGCAAGTGACGTAATATCTTGTTTAACCCAGGAGTGGCCTGGGCTTCCTTGGTTCTTATTCCCGCGGCAGCTCGCGGGCGTAGTCGTCGAACGCCGGATGCTGCAGCACCACATCTATGAAGCAGGCCAGCGCCGGGGAATTCAGCTTGCGGCTCGGGTAAACCAGATACAGCTCGTTGCCCTCCGCGCGCCACGCCGGCAAGACTTCCACCAACAGCTTCTGCGCCACCACCTCGCGGCTGAGAAACGCCGGCAACAGCGTGATCCCCGCGCCGGCGATAGCGCATTCACGCGCATACAGCAGGTTGTCGGTGGTGTGCGCCAGCGGCAGCTGCCAGCGGTAATAGTCATCGCCGCAGCGCAGGTTCCAGGCCGTCCAGGCGCGGTGGGCAATGCAGCGATGCTGTTGCAGCTGCTGCGGGTGTTCGATCGGCGGATGCTGCGCCAGATAAGACGGCGCGGCCAACAGATAGCGCGGCGCATACCCGAGACGGCGACCGATCAGCGAAGAATCCTGCGGCTTGCCGGTGCGCAGCGCGGCGTCGAAGCCTTCCTGTACCAGATCCACCATGGCATCGGACACCGACACCTCCAGCGAAACGTCCGGGTATTGGCGCTGAAAATCCGCCGCCAGCCGCGCCACCAGGGTCGCCCCCAGCCCGGCGGGCGTTGAAATGCGCAGGCGGCCGCTCGGGTTATCGCGCAGCCGCTGCAACGCCAGATCGGCGCGTTCCGCGGCGGACATCATCGCCTGACAATGTTCCAGATAGCGCTCACCGGCGAAGGTCAGGTTCAGTTGGCGCGTGGTGCGATTGAGCAAGCGCAGCCCCAGCGTCTGTTCGAGCTGGCTGATGCGCTGGCTGACGCTGGACTTCGGCAACCCGACGCGCTGCGCGGCGGCGGTGAAGCTGCCGCACTCCGCCACCAGCGCGAACAGCGCCATGTCCTGCAGCTGTTTGAATTCCATTGTTCACCTTAAACGAACACTCCGTTAGATATTGTCCATCTTATCACCCCACTGCCGCGGGTCTACACTGGGGGCATCATTTAAAAGGAGCACAATCATGTCGATAAAAGCCATTGCCGTAGACCCGCAGAACCCCGCCGGTTTCATCGAAATCTCACCGGAAATGCCGGTTCCCGGCCAGTACGATCTACTGGTGGCAGTGAAAGCGGCGTCGGTCAACCCAGTGGACACCAAAGTGCACGCCGGTCTGCAAAAGAGCGGCCTGCAGCAGCCGCGCATCCTCGGCTGGGACGCCAGCGGCGTGGTGGTAGACGTGGGCAGCGGCGTCAGCGGCTTCAAGCCCGGCGATGAAGTGTGGTACGCCGGCGACATCACCCGCCCCGGCAGCAACAGCAGCCACCAGTTGATCGACTCACGCATCGCCGCGCACAAGCCGCGCAGCCTGAACTGGGCCGAGTCCGCCGCCCTGCCGCTCACCGCCCTCACCGCCTGGGAAGCGCTGTTCGAACACCTGAACATTCAGGACGCGCCGGAGAACAAGACGCTGCTGATCATCGGCGGCGCCGGCGGCGTCGGCTCGCTGGCCATTCCGCTGGCCGCGCTGCGCAGCAAGGTGAAAGTGATCGCCACCGCCTCAAGGCCGGAATCCGCCGCCTGGTGCCGTGAGCGCGGCGCCGATCTGGTGGTGGACTACCGCGATCTGAAGGGCGAGCTGGCGCAGCACGGCATCGAGCAGGTGGATTACATCCTGTGCCTGAACGATACCGACGGCCACTGGCCGGCGATGGCCGAGCTGGTCGCGCCGCTGGGCCATATCTGCACCATCGTCGAGAACGCGCAGCCGTTGGATCAAAACGCGCTGAAGCTGAAAAGCGCCGCGCTGCACTGGGAATTCATGTTCACCCGCAGCATGTTCACCACCCCGGACATCGCGCAGCAGGGGCGCATCCTGCAGCAGGTGGCGCAGCTGCTGGACGAGGGCAAGCTGAGCACCACGCTGAGCGAAACCCTGCACGGGCTGTCGGTAGAGACGCTGACCGCCGCGCATCAACGGCTGCTCGGCGGCCATATGCAAGGCAAGCTGGTTATCGCTTACTAAGCCTGAATCGCGGCGGCGTTTTGCGCCGCCGTTACTGCGGACGAACGAAGCCGACGCACAGCGCTTGCTCGTCGGCATGCGGATCGGCGCGGAACGTCAGCGTCTGCTGCCAATCGAGGCGCATCTTCGGCCAGTGGGCCAGCTCGCCGCCGAAGTCGCTGTGCGCGCAGTCTTCACCCAACCGCCCGAACAGGGCGACACCGTGCTGCGCAATCTGCGGATAGCTGATGTTGACGTTGTAGATATTCGGGCGCGTATGATTGGACCAGCGCGTAATGGTCTGCGGCCGGGAGCCGGCGTACACCGTCATCCACTGCGACAGGTATTCGCCGCCGACGTAGCGCAGGCTGACGCCATACCGCTCCTGCCACAGCCGCTCCACTCCGACGCTGAACGCCTTGATACCCACCATTTTCTGGCCGGCGTTGCGCACGTTGCCCAGCATCACCGCGGCATACCCCAGATAGACCGCCAGCGCCGCGCACATCAGCCCGATGGTCGCCGCGCGCAGCGAACGCACCGGCGGCTGGCGCACGCAGCCGACCAGCAGCGCGGGCGCCAGCATGAAGAACGGCTGCAGCCACTCGGTCAGCCGGCCGCCGACGTTGAAAGAGAACCAGAAGGTAATGATGCCGAGCGGCAACAGGTAGACCCACAGCAACACCCGCATCGGCAACGCCGCTGGCCAGGCCAGCACCGCCCCGCTGCGCCGCAGGATCACCCACAGCGCCAGCGACGGATAGAACACCAGCAGCAGCGACTGCAGCATATCGAGGTTGAGCTGCATCTTGATCTGCGAATCCACCCACTTGAAGGCGGCGAAGTCATGGTTCCACAGCCAGAACAGGTTCGGCAGCACCAGCGCCAACCAGATCGCCACCGCCAGATAGAACTGCGGCTGGCGATAGCAGCGGCGGATCTGCGGTACGAACAGCGTCGACAGCGCCGCGAAATAGACGAAGGCGAAGGTCGAGTATTTCGCCATCATCGCCAGACCGGCCACCAATGCGAAAGCCGGCCACCAGTTGGCCGAACGCGAGATCGCCAGGTGGAAGAACAGCGCCATCCACGGCCACAGCATCACCAACAGGTAATTGTCGTTGTAGGGAATGATGTCGAAATTGATGATGCCGGACAGGTTGAGCGTCAGCAGCGCCATCCAGGCCAGCGAGGTGCTGCCGCTCAGGCGGCGCGCCAATAGCCAGACGCCCAACATGCCGATGGCGATGGCGATGAAGTGCCCGCCATACCAGTACAGGTTCAGCGGCAGCCACGGGAGCCAGATCGCCGGCTGCATCGCCGCACCGACCAGCCAAGGATTTTTCGGTGAGCCCCACTCGGCGTTGAGGCCCCAGTTGAGCGCCTCGACGGCGTCGTAAGGCAGGGTGGGATCGAGATGAACGGTCAGCAGCGTCCAGGCTGCGGCATAGCAGATCAACCAGAGAGCGAGTAAGCGATAAGACATGTCTTCTTCTGAGCGTTATTGTAAAGAAAATCTTAACCTAGTCGCTACCGAATGAACCATGTTTAAACAAGCCGTTAAATGTGCGCCACAGAGGCGTTTCTGCCGCCGCGACCGCACATTCCGCTAATTTTCTCAGCCTGCGGCGTGGCGATGGGCGGGCGCATTCGCCAACCGGCCGGCGTCCGCCGCCAGCAGCTGCTGCACCAGCTCGACGCAGCGCAGGAAACGCTCTTCGTAATCGCTGGACTCGACGTGCACATACTCGATGTTGTTGGCGCACAACATTTCCTCCAGCAAATGCTGGAACGCCAGGCGATCGGCGGCGCTGCCAAGGCTGCGCAGGCCGTCCGCCACCCACGGCGTGTTGTTTTCCAACAGGATCACCAGATCGAAACGGTATTCGTCGATCAGCGCCTGCACGAAGGGGTGTTCACGCCCCTCGTACTTTTTGCAAAACGCCTGGGTGGTGACGAAATCGGTATCGATAAACGCCACCTTGTTGGCGTACTTGACCGCGAAATCCACGTATTGCGCCTGCCCGAGGGCGATTTTGTCGTAGTCGGAGTACTGCAGCGCCATCTCGTCGCCGCCCAGGTGCGAAAACACGTAATCGCGGCCATATTCCCAGGCGCTGGTGGTGTTGAAGATGTTGGCCAGCTTGTTGACCAGCGTCGACTTGCCGCTCGACTCGCCGCCGAGGATCGCCACGGTGCGCACGAAGAACGGCTTCACCTCGGTCGGGATGTAGTCCCAATAGCGGAACGGATCCTGGCGGATCTGATTGCCGCTGATGTTCATGAACGAACGCTCGGGATCGACCAAGATGGTTTCGATGCCCAGATGCTCGCGGTAGCGCGGCGCATCCTGCGCTTCGCTGGAATAGATGAAGCTCGGCACGATGCCCTTCTGTTCCATAAAGGCCTTCATGCCGTCGCTCCACACGTTCCAGCCGTGCGGATAGGGTTCGATGCCCTGCTCGTCGAACGAGTGGATATGGATGTTTTTCTGGTACTTGAAGGTCTGCAGCAGCCAGCGCAGGCGATCGCTGACCGTTGGCTGTTGCGACATCGAACTGTTCTCGAACAGCTCGCGGTCGCGCGGTTCATCGTGGCACAAGATAACGTGAAGTTCGTCCACCTGGCTGCAGGCGCGCTGGATCAGATAGATGTGGCCGGTGTGCAGCGGGTAAAATTTACCAAACACCACGCCGACTTTGACCTCTTTACGCGGGAACTCCAGCCCGAGAAAACGGTGCAGCGCCTCGAGCTTTTGCGCGCTCGGGCTTTTGATTTTGTCGTTCAACAGCTGGCTCAGATAGCCCTTGGTCATGCCGCTGGCATCCGCCACCTGCTGCAAAGTACAGCCCTTTTGCTTAATGGACGTCTTCAGGTAATCAAATTGCGGCATGGCCACCTCCGTTTAGTATGCTAAACAAAATAGCATATCTTACTCGCCGTCGGCGACATTAATAAAACTCTTCCAGCACGTCGAGCGCGTCCGCCAGCTTCTTGACCCCAAACACCTGCATGTTGGCCGGCGGCTTCTTCGGCATGTTGCCGTGCGGCACGATGGCGCGCTTGAAACCGTGCTTGGCCGCTTCGGAGATGCGCTCCTGGCCGCTCGGCACCGGACGGATTTCTCCCGCCAGCCCCACTTCGCCGAACACCACCAGATCGTTCGGCAGCGGCCGATCGCGCAGGCTCGAGACCAACGACATCAGCAGCGCCAGATCGGCGCTGGTCTCGCTGACCTTCACCCCGCCGACCACGTTGACGAACACGTCCTGATCCGACATCTGCAGCCCGCCGTGCCGGTGCAGCACCGCCAGCAGGATCGCCAACCGGTTCTGCTCCAGGCCCACCGCCACGCGGCGCGGGTTGGACATCATCGAGTGATCCACCAGCGCCTGGATCTCCACCAGCAGCGGCCGGGTGCCTTCCCACACCACCATCACCGAACTGCCGGAAGTGACTTCATCGCCGCGGCTGAGGAAGATCGCCGAAGGGTTGCTGACTTCGCGCAGCCCCTGTTCGGTCATGGCGAACACCCCCAGCTCGTTGACCGCGCCGAAGCGGTTCTTGTGGCTGCGCAGGGTGCGGAAGCGGGAATCGGCGTCGCCGTCCAGCAGCACCGAACAGTCGATGCAGTGTTCCAGCACTTTCGGCCCGGCCAGCGAGCCGTCTTTGGTGACGTGGCCGACCATGACGATCGCCACGCCGCGCGTCTTGGCGAAGCGCGTCAGGTAGGCGGCGGTTTCGCGCACCTGGGCCACGCTGCCCGGCGAAGACTGAATGTCCGCCATGTGCATCACCTGGATCGAGTCGATCACCATCAGCTTCGGCTGTTCCTGCTCGGCGATCAGGCAGATCTGCTCGATGCTGGTTTCCGACAGCATGTTCAGGCCGCCGGTCGGCAGCCCCAGCCGATGAGCGCGCATCGCCACCTGCTGCAGCGACTCCTCGCCGGTGACGTACAGGGTTTTCATCTGTTCGGACAGTTTGCACAGCACCTGCAGCAACAGGGTGCTCTTGCCGGCGCCGGGGTTGCCGCCGATCAGAATGGCGCTGCCGGGCACCACGCCGCCGCCCAGCACGCGATCGAACTCGAGAAAGCCGGTGGTGAAGCGCGGCAGCGCCTCAAGGCTGATTTCCGACAGCTTCTGCACCTTGCTGACGCCGGCGTCGCCGGCATAGCCGCTGAGGCGATCGTTGCGCGCCGCTGCGGGCGACGCGGCCAAACGCACTTCCGTGATGGTGTTCCAGGCATGACAGGCGCTGCACTGCCCCTGCCAACGCGGATAGTCCGCCCCGCACTCATTGCACACAAATGCCCGTTTTGCCGCTTTTGCCACGTCTTACCTCAATCTTTCGTTATCGCACTTCGTGTTTCAGGCTGCCGGTGAGAATGCACAGCACGCCCATCAGATCCGCATGCCGGATCGCCACCTGCGCTTTTTCATACACTTTCGGCTTGGCGTGGTAGGCGATGCCCAACCCCGCCGCCTGCATCATTTTCAAATCGTTGGCGCCGTCGCCGATGGCTACGGTCTGCGCCAGCGGGATCTCCAGCTTCTCCGCCAGCCGCAGCAGCGTATCGGCTTTGAACTGCGCGTCCACCACCGGCCCCAGCACTTCGCCGGTCAGCTTGCCGTCACGGATCTCCAGCTCATTAGCCGCCGCCGCCACCAGCCGCAGCCGGTTGCGCAGGTATTCGGCGTAGTAGGTGAAGCCGCCGGAGGCGATCGCCACATGCCAGCCCATCGCCTGCAGCTTGCCCACCAGGCTGGTCAGCCCCGGCATCAGCGGCAGCTCGTCGCGCACCTGCTTGAGGATGTTGGCGTCGGCCCCTTTCAGCGTGCCGACGCGCTGGCGCAGGCTGGCGGTAAAGTCCAGCTCGCCGCGCATCGCGCGTTCGGTAACTTCCGCCACCTGTTCGCCGACGCCCGCCAGCTTGGCGATCTCGTCGATGCACTCGATCTCGATCGCCGTCGAATCCATGTCCATCACCAGCAGCCCCGGCGTGCGCAGGTGCGGGATCTTGCCGAGCGGCGCCACGTCCAGCCCGCTCTCCGCCGCCAGCAGCTTGGCGCGCGGCGTCAAGGTGCCCGCCAGGCGCACCACCTGATAGTCGTCCACGCCCCAGGCGGTGACGATCACCATCGCCGCGCCCAGCTTGCGTTGGAATTGTGTAATGCGCGCCTTGTCCAGCTTTCTGCCGTATAACAGCCACCCGGTATTGCCCGCCCGGTAGTCCAGCGGCATCACTTCGTCGCCGCTGAGCGAAAGGGGAAGACCCGGCCATTGAGAGATCTCCGCCGGAAGATCGCAATAGGTCAGACTGTTTGACATCATTGACTCCTGAATGGACAAAAACGCTGCATGATAAAACGACGCATCAAGCTATCCTATCGCCAGCGGTTCTGGCAACATAAAGTGTCCCCGATGCCCAAGGAACCTGCATGGCTCGCGCTAAACTGAAATTTCGCCTGCACCGTACCGCTATTATCCTGATTTGCCTGGCTTTGCTGGTGCTTCTGATGCAGGGTGCCTCTTATTTTAGCTTGAGTCACCAAATGGCGCGATCCGAACAGGTCGAAGAGCTGGCGCAGACGCTGACCAAACAGGTCGCCTACAGCCTGGCGCCGCTGCTGGACGACGACGGCAACAACCCGCGCATCGACGCCATCCTCAAGCAGCTCACCGATCACAGCCGCATTCTCGACGTCAGCGTGTATCAGCTGGACGGCACGCTGGTCTCCCACGCCGGGGAGCAGATAAGTATACGCGATCGGCTGTCGCTCGACGGCAAGCGCGCCGGCAGCTACTTCAACCACCAGTTGGTCGAATCCATTCAGGGCAAAGACGGCCCGATCGGCTTTATCCGCATCACCCTCGACACCCACGTGCTGGCGACCGAATCCAAGCAGGTGGACAACACCACCAACCTGCTGCGCCTGATGATCCTGCTGGCGCTGGCGATCGGCATCATTCTGGCGCGCACCCTGCTGCAACACCGCCGCAGCCGCTGGCAGCAGTCGCCGTACCTGTTGACCGCCAACACGCCGTTGGCAGAAGGAAATACGGTGGAAGACGACGAAGAGGATGCGCCTGAGGCAAAACAGGAAGCGCCGAAGAAGGGGTAACTCAGGCCAGGCGCTGAATGCGCTCGTGCAGCTTCTGCAGTTGCACCAACATTTGCTCGGCAATCGCCCGGAACGCCTCGCTGATGTCGTCATGTTGCGCCGTTCGCCGCCAGAACTCGAGAGCCAATAGCTCCGCTTGCCGCCAGACGGCGCCGCTCACCTCGTTGCTCAAACGGATCTCCAGCGCGTCGTGGCGCAGATTACCGCTGCTTGCCGGGGCAAAAGCCATCGGCAACATATCATACAAAGGCGCCAACATGACCGGCCGCTGGGTTATCCGCAAGAACGACAGGTTGCCTTGGTGCATATCGCTGTTGGCGATCAACCGGCCAAAGGCCCAATACAGGGCAACCCGTTGGTAGACTGAGTGATCGATCACCCCTAGCTGCAATAGCCGCTCAGCGGCCACGACCCAGTTGGCGTGGCCGCTGCCGCTGAACTCGGCATCCAGCGCCTCCAGCGACACCATCGCTACCCTCCCTTCTTCACCGATGCGATCAAAGCGCTCGATCTCTAAAAAGCATTGTCGGTCAGCACCGAACAGGATTTGCGCCGATGCGGCAGGCAATCCCGCAGCGGCGACCGTCTGCAACGCCAGCGACTCGGCGATCAGCAAATCGCTCCAGCGTTGTGCAATGACATGCGTCGGCGCCAGGCTGAACTTCACCAAAACATGCGCACGGCGACCTGGCGCCAGCTCAGCATAGGCGGCAAACTTGGGTTGCTCGCCACCGGCGGAAGAGCCTACCAGCTCCCCGGCCAGCGCCTGGACAGACAATGCGGCGTAACGCTCGATTTTATCTTCCATCGTGATGGCGACGGCAGTATCCCGCATTAACCAACGCTGATAGCTGTCGGCACCAGGCAACAGATCGCCGGTCATGTCTTCGCCATAACGGCAGAGCGCCAACAAGCGTTGACCTTCATCCCATCGCCGCACATCCTCCGGCAAATTCAACTCGCGCGCCGCTGCTTTTCCCCAGGCTCGCCCGAGAAAGCCAATCGGCCGTAGGTCGTTCAAATACCATGGCATGCCGTCATAGAGCTGCCACTCTCCGCTGCGCTCATCGCACACCACACAGTTATCGGCAGGATAAAGCGGGCAAAGCGTGGCAAACAAGTGCGCCTTACCCCGTTCATCAACCCGATATAGCGGAAACTGCCTCTCACCGTCGATCCCGCGCCGCAACGCATAGCGCGTCGCCTTACCTTTACCGAGGATCAATACGGCGCCCGCCAGTTCACGGAGACGGCGCGATAGCGTCGGCTGGCTGATGCCTAACGCTTCTGTCAGTTGACGAGCCGTAGCCGGCCCATGACGCAAAACTTGTTCAACGGTGAGCATCGGATGAATAGATTGGTGAATAGATTGATAAAGGAAGTAATAGCGTTAAATGGCAGAAAGGTAAAGCGTTAGCCAAAACTGGCCAAGCGGAATGAATAGATTGACGGGCGGGCGCCAGGATGACGCCCGCCGGGGTATTACGCTTTGTCGCCCAGCAGCACGGATTCCAGCGCGATAACGATCATGTCGTTAAAGGTGGTCTGGCGTTCCGCCGCCGTGGTCGCTTCGTGACGCAGGATGTGGTCGGACACGGTGCAGATGGTCAGCGCCTTGCAGCCGAACTCTTCGTACAGCTCTGCCGCCACGCCGTAGATGCCGGCCGCTTCCATTTCCACGCCCAGGATGCCGTACTTCTTCATCACCTGGAACATGTCCGGATCCGGGGTGTAGAACAGATCGGCGGAGAAGATGTTGCCCACGCGCGCCGGGATGCCCTGCGCCGCCGCCGCGTCGACCGCGTTGCGCACCATGTCGAAGTCGGCGATCGCCGCGTAGTCGTTGTCCTTGAAGCGCAGACGGTTCACCTTGGAGTCGGTGCACGCGCCCATGCCGATCACCACGTCACGCAGTTTGATATCGTCACGCACCGCGCCGCAGGAGCCCACACGAATGATCTTCTTCACGCCGAATTCTGCGATCAGCTCGCGCGCATAGATGGAGCAGGACGGGATGCCCATGCCGTGGCCCATTACGGAGATGCGGCGGCCTTTGTAGGTGCCGGTGAAGCCCAACATGCCGCGCACGTTGTTCACTTCCACCGCGCCTTCCAGGAAGGTTTCGGCGATGTATTTTGCACGCAGCGGATCGCCCGGCATCAGTACTACGTCAGCGAAATCACCCATCTCAGCATTAATGTGCGGCGTAGCCATAATTTTCTTCCTTTAGAAATCTTATTTAATAAAAACGTCAAACATCTAAGCCTTGAATTTCGAGTTGCAGCTAGGCAGCTAGCGGGTGAATCCCCAGGAGCTTACTTGAGTAAGTGACTGGGGTTCACGCGTGAAGCTAACAACGCTGCGGCTTGAAAGACAGGGCTTAGAACATGCTCTTACCGTAATCCATCGGCGACAGGCCAAAGTAATTGGCGACGGTCTGGCCGATGTCGGCGAAGGTCTCGCGGTGGCCCAGCGAGCCCGGTTTCACTTTCGGGCCGTAAACCAGCACCGGGATGTGCTCGCGGGTGTGGTCGGTGCCCGGCCAGGTCGGGTCGCAGCCGTGGTCGGCGGTGAAGATGATGATGTCTTCGTCTTTCACCAGCTTCAGCAGCTCCGGCAGGCGGCGGTCGAACAGCTCCAGCGCGGCGGCGTAGCCCGCCACGTCGCGGCGGTGGCCATAGGAGGAGTCGAAGTCCACGAAGTTGGTGAACACGATGGTGTTGTCGCCGGCCTTTTCCATTTCGATCAGGGTCGCGTCGAACAGCGCGTCGATGCCGGTCGCCTTCACCTTCTTGGTGATGCCGACGTTGGCGTAGATGTCGGCGATTTTACCGATCGACACCACTTCGCCGCCCTTCTCGTCCACCAGCTTTTTCAGCACGGTCGGCGCCGGCGGCTCTACCGCCAGATCGTGACGGTTGCCGGTGCGCTGGAAGTTGCCCGGCTTGTCGCCGACGAACGGACGCGCGATCACGCGGCCGATGTTATACCCGCCTTCGGTCAGCTCTTCACGCGCGATTTCGCACAGCTCGTACAGGCGATCCAGGCCGAAGGTTTCTTCATGGCAGGCAATCTGGAATACCGAGTCGGCGGAGGTGTAGAAAATCGGCTTGCCGGTTTTCATGTGCTCTTCACCCAGCTGATCGAGGATCACGGTGCCGGATGAGTGGCAGTTGCCCAGGTAGCCCGGCAGCTTGGCGCGTTCGACCAGTTTGTCCAGCAGTGCCTGCGGGAAGCTGTTGTGCTCGTCCTTGAAATAGCCCCAGTCGAACAGCACCGGCACGCCGGCGATTTCCCAGTGGCCCGACGGCGTATCTTTACCGGAAGAGAGTTCGCTGGCGTAAGCGTAAGCGCCGATGATGTCGGCGTTGCGATCCAACCCCTGCGGGAAGTTGCCGGTGGACTCTTCCGCCGCTTTGCCGAGGCCCAGACGGCTCAGGTTAGGCAGCGTCAGCGGGCCCTGGCGGCCCACGTTGGCCTCACCGTGCGCGCAAACCTCGGCGATGTGGCCCAGGGTGTCGGAACCCTGATCGCCAAAACGTTCGGCGTCTTCGCTGGCGCCGATGCCGAAGGAGTCCAATACCATAATAAATGTGCGTTTCATCTGTGCTCTCCTGCGTGTTCTCACGCTTTGGACGGCCGCGAAAAAGCCGCGGCCGTTCCTGATTCTTGGGTTATTCCGTGATGCGCTTATACACCACCGGCGTCGCTTCCGGCGCCTTGTCGCTCAGCATCATCGCGCTGCGCACCGCATCGGCCGCCTGCTGCCAGCTCTCTTCATCGTTGGCGTGGATCATCGCCAGCGGCTGCTGGGCATCCACTTTCTCGCCCAGGCGCGCCACCTCGGTCAGGCCAACGCTGTAATCGATGGCGTCGCTCGCCCGGCGACGGCCGCCGCCCAGCGCAACCACCGCCATGCCCAGCGCGCGGGTATCCATGGCGCTGACGATGCCCGGCTTTTCAGCATACACCGGCTTGCTCAGCGTTGCCGCCGGCAGATAGCTATCGTAGCGTTCGACGAAGTCTATCGGCCCCTGCTGCGCCGCCACCATGCGGCCAAACACCTCCGCCGCCTTGCCGTTGTCCAGCACCGCCTGCAGTTTGGCGCGCGCGTCGGCCTCGTCTTGCGCCAGGCCGCCGGACAGCAGCATTTCCACGCACAGCGCCAGCGTCACTTCCAGCAGGCGCGGGTTGCGGTATTCGCCGGTCAGGAAGCGCACCGCTTCACGCACTTCCACCGCGTTGCCGGCGCTGGAGGCCAACACCTGGTTCATGTCGGTCAGCAGCGCGGTGGTCTTGCAGCCCGCGCCGTTGGCCACGCCGACGATCGCCTGCGCCAAATCTTGCGACAGCGCATAGGTCGGCATAAAGGCGCCGGAGCCGACCTTCACGTCCATCACCAGCGCATCCAGCCCTTCCGCCAGCTTCTTGGCCAGAATGGAGGCGGTGATCAGCGGGATCGAATCCACGGTGGCGGTGATGTCGCGGGTGGCGTAAAAACGTTTGTCCGCCGGCGCCAGCGAGCTGGTCTGGCCGATGATCGCCACGCCGACGTCCTGAATGATTTTGCGGAAGGCGTTATCGTCCGGGAAAATATTGAAGCCCGGAATGGCTTCCAGCTTGTCCAGCGTGCCGCCGGTATGCCCCAGGCCGCGGCCGGAGATCATCGGCACATAGCCGCCGCAGGCCGCCACCATCGGGCCAAGCATCAGCGAGGTCACGTCGCCCACGCCGCCGGTCGAATGCTTGTCGACGATCGGGCCGTTCAGCGCCAGGCTTTTCCAGTCCAGCACGGTGCCGGAATCGCGCATCGCCATAGTGAGCGCCACGCGCTCCGGCATGCTCATGTCATGGAAATAAATGGTCATCGCCAGCGCGGCGATCTGCCCTTCCGACACCACGTTGTCGCGAATGCCGTTGATGAAAAAGCGGATTTCCGCTTCGCTTAACGGCTGGCCGTCGCGTTTCTTACGAATAATTTCTTGAGCCAGGAACAAGGCATCCCCCTGTGTCGCCGAGAGTCGGTGCAGGCGGGCGCGCCTGGCGCCCGCCAACGAAATCGATCAGTAGCCGCCGCCGGCGGTCTGGGTCTGGTGGCCCAGCGCGGCCAGCAAGCTGGCCAGCAGGCTGGAAGCGCCAAAGCGGAAATGCCGCGCATCGGCCCAGCCTTCGCCCAGAATACGATCGGCAAGCTGCAGATAATGCAGCGCATCCTCTGCGGTGCGCACGCCGCCGGCCGGCTTGAAGCCCACCGTCTTCGCCACGCCCATATCGCGGATCACCGACATCATCAGCTCGGCGCTTTCCAGCGTGGCGTTGACCGGCACCTTGCCGGTGGAGGTCTTGATAAAGTCCGCCCCGGCCTTGATGGCGATCTCGGACGCCTTGCGGATCAGATCGGCCTGCTTCAGCTCACCGGTTTCGATGATCACTTTCAGCAGCACGTTAGCCGCCTGGCAAGCCTGCTTGCACTGTTTCACCAGCTCGAAGCCGACCTGTTCGTTGCCGGCGATCAGCGCGCGGTAAGGGAACACCACGTCCACTTCATCCGCGCCATAGGCGATGGCCGCGCGGGTTTCCGCCAGCGCGATGTCGATATCGTCGTTGCCATGCGGGAAGTTGGTCACGGTGGCGATGCGGATGTCCGGCGTGCCTTGCTCGCGCAGGGCCTTGCGCGCCACCGGGATAAAACGCGGGTAGATGCAGATGGCCGCCGTGTGGCCGGCCGGGCTGTTGGCCTGACGACAGAGCGCGATCACTTTCTCGTCGGTGTCATCATCATTCAGCGTGGTTAAATCCATCAGGTTCAGCGCACGTTGCGCTGCTGCGGTTAATTCGGTCATAAAACTCTCCAACTGAGTACCTGGGTGTTGGCGAGCGGACTTGGTTCCATGAAGATAGCGCTGGGGAACGGCGTTCCCGCGGCGGCAACTGAGATCCTTCTCACCGCACATGGCCACCCGCCTTGCGGCCGGCCAGTAATAGCTATTTGAACACGAATGCCGGAGGCGATTCGCGTTCATCGTCACACTATATGAAATAGCACTGTAACAGACCGGAATTATATGTGAAGAACATCACAAAATAACGCGATATCGTTCACAAATTCGCTAAAGAAGCGGCTGAAGATCGCGGGTGCGGCACGTACCCGCGTTGCTTAGAGTATAGGCGGAGTCCCGCGATCGGTCGCGCCGTCGCGGGACTCGGGATGGCTTACAGCGCCAGGAAGAAGCCGGCGATGGTGGCGCTCATCAGGTTGGACAGCGTGCCCGCCGCCACGGCCTTCAGACCGAAGCGCGCAATGTCGTGGCGACGATTGGGCGCCATGCTGCCCAGACCGCCCAGCAGGATCGCCACCGAGGAAAGGTTGGCGAAGCCGCACAGCGCGAAGGAGATGATCGCCTTGGTATGGGCCGACAGCACCTGCAGGCCTTCCGCTGCCACTACGTCGTCCGGACGCAGATAGGCGCCGAAGTTCATGTAGGCGACGAACTCGTTGACGATGATCTTCTGACCGATGAACGAACCGGCGGTCATCGCCTCGCTCCACGGCACGCCGATCAGGAAGGCGATCGGCGAGAACACCCAGCCGAGGATCAGTTCAAGCGACAGCTGCGGATAATCGAACCAGCCGCCGATGCCGCCGAGAATGCCGTTAAGCAAGGCGATCAACGCGATAAACGCCAGCAGCATCGCACCGACGTTCAGCGCCAGCTGCATGCCGGAGGCCGCGCCGGAAGCCGCCGCGTCGATCACGTTGGCCGGACGATCCTCTTCGGCGATCAGCTTCATCGCATCGTCTTTATCGTGGGTCTGCTCGGTTTCCGGCACCATCAGCTTGGCGAACAGCAGCCCGCCCGGCGCGGCCATGAAGGACGCGGCGATCAGGTATTCCAGCGGCACGCCCATCTGCGCATATCCCGCCAGCACCGAACCGGCCACCGAGGCCAGGCCGCCGCACATCACCGCGAACAGTTCTGATTGGCTCATGGTGGCGATATACGGACGCACCACCAGCGGCGCTTCGGTCTGACCAACGAAAATGTTGGCGGTCGCCGACAGCGATTCGGTGCGCGAGGTGCCCAACAGCTTTTGCAGCCCGCCGCCCAGCACGCGGATCACCAACTGCATGATGCCGAGGTAGTACAGCACCGCAATCAGCGAGGAGAAGAACACGATCACCGGCAGGACGCGCAGCGCGAACACGAAGCCGCCGCCGCCGAACACCTCGAACATCTTGTCGGACACCAGCCCGCCGAAAATGAACGAAATGCCCTGATTGCCGTAGGCGATAACGTTTGCCACGCCGTTCGACATACTGCCGAGGATGCTGCGGCCCAGCGGCACATACAGCACCAGCGCGCCGATGCCGACCTGAATGATGAACGCCCACGCGACGGTGCGCAGTTTGATGGCCCGGCGGTTGCTGGAGAGCAGCACCGCAATGGCGATCAGCACCGCCATGCCGACTAGGCTCATGATGAGTTGCATGCAAAGTTTCCCTGTTGCAAAAAATAAAATACATCCCTGCTCATAAAGAGAGGTCTGCTATTGGAGAGTTTCGGGGGGATTATACTGAGCGAGGTCACTCTCGCACCGATTTATGTCACAAATGCATACAACGAGACGCAAATGAAAATCTTATAACGTGACGCATGTCACGTTATCACCTCATCAATCCGGCATGGCAAACAGCGCCTGAGCATTGCGCTGCAGATGGGCGGCGATCTCGTCGGCCGGTTCCGGCCGCAGCTCGCACAGCGTTTGAAACACCTCGGCGGCGCGTTCGGGACGATTCGGCTGCCCCTGATAGCCCGCCAGCGGCATGTCCGGCGCATCGGTCTCCAGCAACAGCGCCTCGAGCGGCAGCTGCGCCATCACGCCGCGCGTTTTCTGCGCCCGCTCATAGGTGATGGTGCCGCCCACGCCGATGTAATAGCCGAGGCGGATAAACGCCTGCGCCTGCGACAGGCTGCCGGCGAAGCCATGCACCACGCCGCGACGCGGCAGCTGCACGCGCCGCAGGGCCGCAGCCAGCTGATCGTGGGTGCGGCGCGAATGGAGGATCACCGGCAGGTCATGCTGTTTCGCCAGCCGCAACTGGGCCAGCAGCACGCTTTGCTGGCGCTCGAACTGCGGGTTGTCCATATACAGATCGAGCCCGACCTCCCCCACCGCTACCAGCTTGCGCGGCCGTTCGGCCAGCAGCGCCGCCAGTTGCTCCAACTGCGGCTCATGATGCTGCGCGATATACAGCGGATGCAGCCCCAGCGCGGCGAACAGCGGCGCGTGATCCTGCGCCAGCCGCAGCACCCGCGCGAAGCGATCGGCGGTGACCGTCGGGACGATGATGCGCGTGACGCCGGCGCTTGCCGCTCGCACCAGGCTCTCGCCCTCATGCCCGGTAAAGGGCGGGAAATCGAAATGACAGTGGGTGTCGGTAAAGGCATAGCTCACAGCGCGCCCCCTTCACCCGGCGGCAGATCGCCCGGCAGAATGATCTTCGGCGCCACCACCGCGGCCTCCGGCTGCGCGCCAAGATCGGACGGCATGACGATGTCGGTCACGATCGGCGAAGGCATTCTGACGTTCTCCGGCTGGATCAGGCGGCGCGACAGCGCTTTTTTCACCCTCATGCCGTCCGGCTCCGGCTGCGCCATCCACTGGCCGACGGTGGCCAGGAAATAGCGGCCGCAGCGGCGCCCCAGGTGATAATCCTGATTGAGCGACCCCAGTCGGCTGCCCAGCGCATTGCTGGCCAGCGGCTTCGGCGGGAAGATCTCGAAGATGCGCAGCTTGCCCGGCGGCTTCTCGATAAAGCGCTGGATGCGGTGATAGCTTTGCTCGTGATGCTGCAGGATACGCACCATCTGCTGCAGGCTGCTGTCGCTCAGCCAGTGCTCCATGCGCTTCATCCACTGCGGGGTGTAGTACATCTGCGAAGGCACGGTGCGGATCACTACGATGGTGTCGGCGCCGCGGCGATAGGCCTCTTCCACCGGGATCGCATCGCTGATGCCGCCGTCCTGATAGCTGATGCCGTCCAGCTCCACGCCCTGGCGATAGAAGCCGGGAATGGCGCTGGACGCCTTGATGGCCGGCAGCCAGCGCTCGCGCTGCGCCGGCAGATAGGTCGGTTCGAAATCGTCGCTGCGGCAGGCGCACAGCAGAAACTCGCGCCCGTCGGTAAAGTGCCGTTCCGCTACGTCCATCGCCAGCGGCATCTGCGCCGCCGCCGTATCAACCAACCAATCGAGATCGATCAGATGCCCGCCGCGCACGAAGCGCAGCGGATTGAAGAATTGAGCCGAGGTGGTGTAACGGGTGATCACCCGGCGCGCGTAGCCCACCTGCCCGCAAATGTAGGCGGACAGATTCTGGGCGCCGGCCGACGTGCCGATCAGCAGGTCGAATGGGTTAAAGCCCGCGCGCTGAAACTCGTCCAGCACGCCGGCGGTGAAAATGCCGCGCTGGCCGCCGCCTTCGCAGACCAGCGCCATCTTGCCTGGCCGAAAGGGCTTAGACGCCAGCGGTTCTATATTGCCGAGCGTGATGGGTATTCTGTATCCCAACTTGGCATCCTCAGTGAGACGTTTTCTCCGAGGATACCGCGTCTCGCTCTCTTCCGTAATCCTCTTGCAGCACGCCGGCGAGGAAATCATTACTGCCGGCCAGCCAGACGCAATCGCTGCCGGACCATTCGGCCAATGCCTGCCATACCTGGCCTTTCAGCTGTTTCCAGCGCCCGACGATGATGTCGCTGTTCATGGCCGGCCCTCCCCGACGTGAGAAAAGGAATTAAGCTTTGTTACAGTTTGCAGGAAAATACCGGCCGGCTAAGGGCGCCGGCGGCCGGTGAACAGGCTGACCAGGAACAGGATAATGCCGACGACAAACACGATTTTAGCCGCCCAGGCGGCGGTGCCCGCCAGCGAACCGAACCCCAGTGCCGCAGCGATAAGCGCGATGACTAAAAAGATAATGCCCCAACGAAACATAAGCTTCTCCTTACCATTGTGAAAAAATTCGCTGCTGTCTACCGCCCCGACAACGGGGCGCGACGGCAAATCAGTTTCTTTTTTTGGTGGTACATGTCGGGCCGCCTTCACGGCCCGACCGATGCGGCTTGTTGTTACTTGTTACGGGCGCCTGGCGGGATTACGGCTTGACCACCAGGTCGTTTTTCACGCTTTTCACGCCGTCGATGGCCTTGGCGATGCTTTCCGCACGCTCAGACTGCGCCTGCGTTTTCACTTCACCGGAAAGCTGCACCACGCCATCGGTGGTTTCCACTTTCACATTGCGCGACGGCACGATGTCATCGGCCAGCAGCTTGGCTTTCAGCTCGCTGGTGGTGGCGGTGTCGCCGGCATACGATTTGATCGACTGGTTGGCTTCATCTTTCACGTGCAGCTTGTCGCTGACGGTCTTGACGCCTTCCACCTTGCCGGCGACAGCGACCGCATGCTCCGCCTGCGCCTGGCTGCCGACGAACCCACTCAGGGTCACGGCGCCTTTTTCGGTTTTCACCGAAATGTCAGAACTTTTGATGGTTTTATCTTCCACCAACGCACTTTTAACTTTAGCCGTTATCGCGCTGTCATCCATGTAACCGTCAACTTTTTTCATGGAGCTATCGATTTTGGCACCGGCACTGTCCGCGGCGTTAGACGCCTTGTTGAGCAGACTCTCTTCGGCCAGCGCACTGCCGCTGACCAACACAGAACCCAATACAACAGCCATCAGCGAGTGTGCAAATTTGGTCTTTTTCATCGATCTCTTCCTTTTGTTGGGGGCTCACAACGCCAGAGCGCCGGAACCCTGCGGCCACCTTCACGCGGCCTTCTCGGTAAATACTTCATCATCGCTATACGATTAAGCGTTCACGACAGGAATATTGCAACGGCCGTGCCAACTCAAAAAAACCCTTAAAAATCAAATAAAATAAATCAGACGTTGGATTTTTAGCCAAAAAACTGTCGCCTATTGACGACAGGCTAAGTCACACAAAACTGAAATATAGCTATCTCATTGATATTTAAAGACACTGACTGTCTCCTATCGGCAACACATCAGAATAACTCACCAAACAAACAACATATTACAGTGATTTACTCTCAAGCAATGTGCGGACATCCCGTTAAAGATAGACCATTAGACGGAAAATGCAGGCCGAACGAACATCGCCTGGTGTCCTAGGTTCGCAAGAAAAATATGAGGGAGGTTTATTAATTAGCGCAGTGGGAATAGGAGAGGCGTGCAGGGCGCACTGGGCGCCCTGCCGATTGATCAGTGTTCGCGCGTCTTGCGGAAGGTCACATCAGGATAACGTTCCTGCGTCAGGTTGAGGTTCACCATGGTCGGCGCGATATAGGACAGGTTGTCCCCGCCGTCCAGCGCCAGGTTGATCTCGTTCTTGCGCTTGAACTCTTCGAACTTCTTCACGTCGTCGCACTCGACCCAGCGCGCGGTCGACACGTTGACCGACTCGTACAGCGCTTCCACGTTGTACTCGCTCTTCAAGCGCGCTACCACCACGTCGAACTGCAGCACCCCGACCGCACCGACGATCAGATCGTTGTTGGCGATCGGACGGAACACCTGCACCGCGCCCTCTTCGGACAGCTGCACCAGCCCCTTCAGCAGCTGTTTCTGCTTCAGCGGATCGCGCAGGCGAATGCGGCGGAACAGTTCCGGCGCGAAGTTCGGGATGCCGGTGAACTTCATGTCTTCACCCTGGGTGAAGGTATCGCCGATCTGAATGGTGCCGTGGTTGTGCAGGCCGATGATGTCGCCCGGATAGGCTTCTTCCACGTGCGAACGGTCGCCGGCCATAAAGGTCAGCGCGTCGGAGATCACCACGTCTTTGCCGGTGCGCACCTGGCGCAGCTTCATGCCCTTCTCGTAGCGGCCGGAAACCACACGCATAAAGGCCACGCGGTCGCGGTGTTTCGGATCCATATTGGCCTGGATCTTGAACACGAAGCCGGTGAATTTCTCTTCCGCCGCCGTCACTTCGCGGGTGTCTGTTTTGCGCGGCATCGGCGCCGGCGCCCAGGCCACCAGGCCGTCCAGCATGTGATCCACGCCGAAGTTGCCCAATGCGGTACCGAAGAACACCGGGGTCAGCTCGCCGCTCAGGAAAGCCTCCTGATCGAACTCGTGGGAAGCGCCCTGCACCAGCTCCAGCTCATCGCGCAGCTGCGCCGCCAGATCTTCACCCACCGCCGCATCCAGCTCCGGGTTGTTCAGACCCTTGACGATGCGCACTTCCTGAATGGTGTGGCCTTTACCGGTCTGGTACAGGTAGGTTTCATCCTTGTACAGGTGGTAAACACCCTTGAACAGCTTGCCGCAGCCGATCGGCCAGGTGATGGGCGAGCAGGCGATCTTCAGTTCGCGCTCGACTTCATCCATCACTTCCATCGGATCGCGGATATCGCGGTCCAGTTTGTTCATGAAGGTCAGGATCGGCGTGTCGCGCAGACGGGTCACTTCCATCAGCTTGCGGGTGCGATCCTCAACGCCCTTGGCGGCGTCGATCACCATCAGACAGCAGTCGACGGCGGTCAGAGTACGGTAAGTATCTTCGGAGAAGTCTTCGTGCCCCGGGGTATCCAGCAGGTTGACCAGGCTGTCGCGGTACGGGAACTGCATCACCGAGGTGGTGATCGAGATCCCACGCTGCTTTTCCATTTCCATCCAGTCGGATTTGGCGTGCTGGCTGGAGCCGCGGCCTTTTACCGTACCGGCGGTCTGGATCGCCTGTCCGAACAGCAGCACTTTTTCAGTAATGGTGGTTTTACCGGCATCGGGGTGCGAAATGATGGCGAAAGTTCTTCTTTTGGAGACTTCGCGGGCAAATTCACTAGGAGACATGGTTTTCAGGTTCTACGGTTAGTCCGCCCTGCGACATCATCAGAACGCGCCGATCGCGGCGCCGGGCAAAGCGGTGAATAAAAGATAACAGCCGGGCATTTTCGCCGATTTGCCAACCGGTGACAATCAATGGATCCGATTTCCCGCTAACGCAGGCGGAAATCGGGGGACAAAGCGGCCCAATGCCGACGCAATATCGATTTGTGATCGTCCGCCATCGGCAGGCTTTCCAATAATTCCGGCCACAAATTTCGCGCCTTGTCGATGGCATCCACAAGGTGCACACGAATCGCAGGCCAGGGAATATCGACCCGCTCAGCCCAGCGCTCGAAGGTTTGCATTGAGATCCTATCCCAGCGTTTTTCCTTCGCCATATTGAGCGCGGCCTCAGATTCACCAGGAATATAGGCCAACGTAGTGACGATGTCATAAGCGGGAGAAAGCCGAACATCGGTCTGGTTTGGATAGATCATGGACCAATTCTTTACGTGAGCATCGCCATTGGCGAGCAAAATATTCGCCAACAGACGGCGTGCCATTTGCTGCGCATCCGCTAAAGGTTCACTGCTGCGTATTCTGCCGAAGTTGAACGGTTATTCCGGGGGAACGTGAACGCGTTATTTCCTAACGCGCCCTAACTTCTTTTTATTACACCGACCGTTCACTTTCAGTCAACCTGTGCCAGTCGTTTTCTCATCGACTCGCCT